>CAYXRS010000039.1:0-23541 GCA_964467195.1 uncultured Gemmatimonadaceae bacterium | reverse complement strand
CCACGCCGGTGCGAGGCGGGGCGTGCCGGCGTTCCCATCTACGCCGCCGGGGTCCCTGCGGCGCGCTCCTCCTGGTGATGCTTGATCTGCTTCCCCTCGGCCAGGTAGACAGCGTCCTCGGCGATGTTGGTCGCCAGATCCGCCACTCGTTCCAGATTTCGGCTTACCAGAAGCAGTTCGAGCGATGCCGAGATGAGCTTGGGATTCTCGGCCATGTACGTGAGGAGTGTCCGGAAGAGAGACCTGTGCAGCGCATCCACGTGATCGTCGGCGGCGCAGACGTCACGCGCCATCGCGCCGTCCGCTCTCACAAAGGCATCCAGCGCGTCGCTGAGCATCTTACGCGCGCGGCGGGCCATTTCCTCGATTTGCGGATCTGGCCGCATTCGCGGGGTGATCTCGCTCAACCGCCTCGCGCACTGCGCGATGTTCACGGCGTGGTCGCCGACACGCTCCAGATCGGCGGAGATCTTGATGGCGCTGATCAGGAAACGGAGATCGCGCGCCATGGGTTGCTGCAGTGCGAGAAGCGAGATCGCGAGCTGTTCCACATCGATCTCGAGCGCGTCGACATCCCGGTCGCCGTCGATCACCGCTTCCGCCCTGCCGACGTCCAGGGTGAGCAGAGCCTCCATGGACGCCTCCACCAGCGACTCGGCGCGCTCCGACATGTCGAGCAATCGCTGTTTCAGCGTCTCGAGCTGATCGTGAAAATGTCGAAAGCCGCTCTCGACCGGGGACGGGCTCATCCAAATCTCCCTGTGACGTAGGCCTCTGTACGTGGCTCCCGCGGGCTGGTGAAGAGCCGATCCGTGCTGTTGAACTCGACCAGCTCACCCAGGTAGAAGAACGCCGTCGTGTCCGAGACCCGCGCAGCCTGCTGGAGGTTATGTGTCACGATAACGATAGTGAGCTCGCTCTTCAATTCGTAGAGCAGCTCCTCGATCTTCTGCGTGGCCACCGGGTCGAGCGCGCTCGCCGGCTCGTCCAGGAGGAGCACTTCCGGCTGATTTGCCAGCGCCCGGGCGATGCACAGGCGCTGCTGCTGTCCTCCGGAAAGCCCCAACGCGCTCTGGCGCAAACGGTCCTTCACCTCGTCCCAGAGCGCTGCGCGACGCAGCGACGACTCCACCAGATCGTCCAGCAGGGCCCGATCAGTAACGCCGTTGATGCGGGGGCCAAATGCCGCATTGTCGTAGATCGACTTGGGGAACGGATTCCACCGCTGGAACACCATACCGACGCGCTGACGAAGCGATACGAGGTCGGTTCCGTCGGCGTAGATGCTGGCGCCATCCAGAAGCATGTCGCCGGCGTGGCGGGTGCCGAGGATCAGCTCGTTGAGGCGGTTCATGGACCTCAGAAAGGTGGACTTTCCGCAGCCGGAGGGTCCGATGAGGGCGGTGACGGAGCGCGGCCGAATGGTGAGATCGACATCGCGCAACGCCTGCTTATGGCCGTACCAGAAGGAGAAACGGCGCGCCACGATGGTCCCGGCTCGAGGTGCGTCGACGGACGGCGATTCCCTGTCGCCCCACTCCATGGGGTGGTCTACGGCCACCCTCCCCTCGGTCATCCGAAACGACCAGTGATGTAGGATTCGGTTCGCGGATCGCTCGGTGCCGTGAACATCGCGGTGGTGGATGCGAACTCCACCATCTCACCCATCAAGAAGAAGGCGGTATGATCCGAAACGCGTGCCGCCTGCTGCATGTTGTGGGTCACGATCACCACGGTCACGTCGGCGCGCAGCTCGTATACCAGCTCCTCCACCTTCTGCGAGCTGATCGGGTCGAGCGAGGCAGTCGGCTCATCCAGCAGAAGCACCTTGGGCTCTGATGCCAGCGCGCGCGCGATGCACAGCCGCTGCTGCTGTCCACCGGACAGCGCCAGCGCGCTCGCGCCAAGCTGGTCCTTCACCTCCTCCCAGAGTGCGGCGCGGCGCAACGCCCGCTCCACGATCTCATCCGTCGCCCGTCTGCCCGGCCGGTCGCGTCCCAGAACCTTGAGGCCGGCAGCAACGTTGTCGCGGATGGACATGGTGGGAAACGGCGTCGGCCGCTGAAAGACCATCCCGATGTGCCGTCGCACCGAGATGGCATTCACGCCGCGCGCGTATATGTCCAGTCCGTTGAAGCGGACGCGGCCGGTGACGCGAGCGGTGGGAACGGTTTCATGCATCCGGTTCAGGCAGCGCAGAAAGGTTGACTTGCCACAGCCTGACGGCCCGATGATGGCGGTGACATGCCGGTCGAGCATCTTCAGCGTCACACTGCGCACGGCGTGCACGGAGCCGAAGTAGGCGTTCAGCTCCTGTACGATCACGCCCGGGTGCAGTGCCGATTCCGGAGTCGTTACGTGCGTCACGGGCGCCCTGCCGTGCAGCTCAGTCTCCACCGCCCGTTGCGAAGCGGGCGCGAGTGGCGAACCTGGCAAGTAGACTAATGACGAAGATGAGCGAGATGAGGACGAGGGAGCCTGCCCACGCTTGTGCGTGCCACTCGTCGTAGGGACTGACGGCATAGGCGAAGATCTGAAGGGGAAGCGCGGCCATTGGCTCGTCCAGTCGGGTCGACCAGAACATGTTGCCGAAGGCCGTGAACAGCAACGGCGCGGTCTCGCCCGCGATGCGGGCGACGGCGACCAGTGCGCCGGTTACGATACCGGCTGTAGCGGTGCGAAGCACCACGCGCAGCGATGTACGCCAGCGTGGATACCCCAGCGCCAGCGCAGCCTCGCGCAGCGAGGTGGGAACCATGAGCACCATCTCTTCGGTGGTCCGCGTGACCATCGGGATCATCATCGCGGCGAGCGCCACTGAACCGGCCAGGGCCGAGAAACCACCCATCGGCACGACCAGGAACTGCCAGGCGAAGATTCCCATTACGATGGAAGGCAGCCCGTTCAGCACATCGGAGAGAAAGCGCACGATATTCGCCAACCTGGTGCCCCGGCGCTCCGCCAGGTAGAGTCCGGCACCAATCCCGATCGGCAGCCCCATTGCGCACGCTGCGCCAACGATGATCATTGTACCAATGATGCCGTTCGCCATTCCCCCGCCGGATTCTCCGAGCGGCCGCGGCGTGTTCGTGAAAAAATGCGGCTGGACGGCGCTGGCGCCGAGCGATATGAGGTGCCAGAGAATGAACAGGAGGGGAAGCGTAGCGAGCACCGCGCACACGCCGAGCATGGCGATCATGGCGTAGTTGATCACGCGTCGCCGCTGCACCGTGGTCCGTGTCCGCTCGGCGAACGCGCGCTGCCGCTGGGTGGGACGATCGCCGCGCGAAAGTTGAACCGACGATGCGCTCACGCCAGCCTCCCGCTCGCACCGCGCGATACTTGCCACACGAGCCACCGCGCCAGGCCGTTCACCACGAGAGTGATGAGGAACAGCACGAAGCCGACTGCCATCAGCGCAGAGAGATGGATGTCCTTGGTTGCTTCCGTGAACTCGTTGGCGATGAGCGAGGCCATGGTGTATCCGGGCGCCAGAAGCGACGCCGAGATCTCGTGGCGATTGCCGATCAGCATGGTGACTGCCATCGTCTCGCCCAGCGCGCGTCCCAGCCCCAGAATGACGCCGCCGGCGATCCCCGAGCGCGCGTAGGGCAGAACCGCTTTCCAGATCGTTTCCCAGCGCGTGGCACCCAGCGCGAGCGCAGCTTCGCGCTGGGAGCGGGGCACGGCCAGAAGAACCTCGCGGGACACCGCCGAGATGTACGGCAGCACCATGATGGCGAGGATCAGTCCCGCCGATAACATGCTGGCCCCATAAAATGGTCCGGAGAAGAGCGGCAGTACGTTGAGGCCCAACCGCTCGGCAACGAACGGGACGACGTGCTGGCGCAGCAATGGCAGCAGAACGAAGATCCCCCACAGCCCATAGACCACTGACGGGATTGCTGCGAGCAGATCGACCAGAAAGCCGAGTGTCTGGCGCACCCATCCCGGTGCAAACTCCGACAGGAAGACAGCCACGCCTACCGCCAGGGGAGTCGCGATCAGCAGCGCCAGCGCCGAGGAGACGAGTGTCCCGTAGATCGCGGAAGCTGCGCCATACTGGTCGCGGACCGGATCCCATACTGATGACGTAAGGAAGCCGAAGCCAAACTGCGACAGCGTTGGCCACCCGGCGATCCCCACTTCCAGCGCTATGAGCAGCAGGAGTATCGGGACGCACAGTGCGAAGGCGGTGATGGCGCCGTTATAGATGTGGTCGCCGATCGCCGAACCATCGATGCGGACGCTGAGCTTCGCGCCGTCATCGCCCGATCGCCCGGGCGTGACGCCACGCTGCGCGGCGGGCTCGCTCATGAAGCTGCTGCGGCGCCTATCTGGACTTCACCCAGGCGCTCCTGGAGAATATCCACGACCTGCTGCGGAAGCGGGGCATAGTCGAGCGCGGCCGCTGAGCTCTGGCCGTCGGTTATTGCCCAACGCAGGAAGTCGATCAGCTTCCGTCCCTTCTCAGCGTTGTCCTGCCGCTGATACAACAGGATCCAGGTGAACGACGCGATCGGATAGGCACCGGCACCAGGCGCGTTCACGATAGACACCCGGAAATCGGTCCCGGCGCCCAACCTCTCGAGCGCGCTGGCGGCCGCTTCCGTCACCGCGGCCTCGCTGGGGTGGACGAAGTTTCCGGCCCCGTTGCGAATGCGAGCGTAGGCGAGACGGTTCTGGCGCGCGTACGCCGCTTCGATGTACCCGATCGAGCCTGGCGTTTGACGAACCTGACCTGCCACCCCTTCGTTTCCCTTGCCGCCAAGGCCGACAGGCCAGCGCACTTCCTTTGCGCGACCTGGTCCGGTCGCCCACGCCTCGCTGACCGACGCAAGATAGTCCGTCATGACGAACGTGGTACCGCTGCCATCGGACCTGTGAACGACCACGATGTTGTCGCCAGGCAGAGCAACTCCCGGGTTCAGCGCCGCGATACGGGCGTCGTTCCATCGCGTAATGCGGCCCAGGAAGATGTCGGCGGCGACCTCACCGGAAAGGTTCAGCGTGTCCTGAACCTGCGGGAGATTGTAGGCAAGCACCACCGACCCGAGGACCGTCGGTACGTGAAGAACGGGACCGCGGGCGCGCGAGATCTCTTCGTCGGTCATCGGGCTGTCGGAGGCGCCGAAGTCCACGGTGCCTTCGGACAGCTGCCGGATGCCACCACCCGATCCAATGGACTGGTAGTTGATGCGAACGCCGGCGTTACGGTCGTAATCCGAAAACCAGCGCGAGTAGATGGGGTAGGGGAACGTCGCGCCCGCACCCGTAAGATCCACGCGACCTGTCCGCGCCGTGCCATCTGCGGAAGCACCTCCACCGCAAGCCGTCAGCACCAGGAACGCGGTGGCCGCTGCATAAAGCTTCACGTCGTATCTCCGCGTTGGGTTGGGTTCCTGCACGCCCTCAAAGATACGGGCGACGGGTGCGCCCGGGCGCGGCTCTTCCGGTAACGGAATTGTCACGGGCGGTCGGCTCATTGGCGATGGCGGTTCTTCGACAAGGCAACGCCAGAACGGTCGCACTCAGAAACCGAAGGTGAACTGGAAGAGCCACGCGTCCGCCCTGGCGGCCGTGGCGCCGGCACGGGGGCGGGTGGTCTGGTAGTCGAGGGCTACCGACGCCCGATCGGCGAGGTCCCAGGTAAGTCCGGCGAGCATGAAGCTGGAAGCGGACGGCCCGCCCGTTGTGCGGTCCCATCTGGCAATCACGCCCAGCGGCGACCGGCTCCCCGAGTCCAGCAACCGGCCAGGGCGCAGGTAGGCGTGAACGGAAAGGAGCCGGCTCGTCCGCTCGTTTACCGCGCGCGGACTGTCTGGGGTGTTGGCGCCTGACTCGATCTCGTCCACGCTCGTGGACCAGCCAATGCCTGCCGTCAGCGCAGGCTCGCGAACACCCAGGTGGACACCCCACCGGTCGCGTCGCAGCGCCTCGTCCACCGGCCCAATTTGGTCGGGTCCTCCGGCGGAAAACTGGCTCCCACGCGCACCGTTGTAGCCCCACGCCGTGATCGCTGCCGATCGGGCGAAGGGTGTTTTTACGCCGCCGAGCGGAGTGATCGACAAGCGACCGGCTACATCCTTGAAGCGGTCGGCCTCGGGTGAGCCAACTCCGGGACCGTTCGTAACGGTTGCGTACGCGCTCCCCCACCGCCGCGGAAGGGTCAGATGCAGGCCGGCGCCTAGATCGCTGGAGGAGAAGTAGCCTGCGCGGTCCACCGGAGAACGATGGACCCACCGCGGGAAGAACAGTTCCTGTTGGCCGATGACGACATTGTGGATCATGCCTATTCGGCCTGACAAGGTCATCCCCGCCGTCGTGTCCCGAAGGAGGTCATGCTCCAGATAGGCGTAACGGGCGCGCATCGTCCAACTGGTGGCCGGGCCGGACGACGAGCTCGCCGCCGGTGGTATCACGTCGATCGAAACACGGTATCGCGTGCGCTCCGCCACACTCCCATGCGCCGTAAGCTCGGCCCGCTCGATATCGAAGCGGTTCATTCCGTCCGCCGCGTCATCGGTGCGATAGACATAGTGGCCGAACACGATGCCGCTCAGAGCAATCGTAGGCCGGCGCTCGGCTGGTTGCTGCGCACCCCCACCGGATGGCGAAAATGCGAGCACCGGTAGTATGAGGACGACCCCCCTGATTAACCGCGCTCGCATGCAGGCGGGTAGCATTTCGATTGTGGCTGAGGTTTCGACGGCGAATGCCACCCGGAAAGCGGGGTAAGCTTAACGGTCCCAGGGCGCCCCTGGGGAGGGGTAGCCTCTGGGGAGGGGTGATGGCGTAAGCTCATTTCCGTTACCGTGTCGGGTTGAGGGAAAAGCGACCGCCGACGCACTGCGCGGCAAGTCAAAAGTGCCCGGGCCGGGTGTCGGTGCCGACACGGACGTGCAACGTTCCTGTCACGGAATCTGGAATGCGGTGCCGGTGAGTCTGTAACGGCAGACTGGCCTGGGAGAGGAGTCGCTCAGTCGGCCGGCAGTGCGTGGTCTGCGTCTGCCGGACGTTTGGCCTCGGCGCTCGGCGCCCCCGTGGCGTCACTTCGCGCTTGCCGTGGCGTCGTGGGAAAGAGGGCGGTGATGGCAGTTCCGCCGCCGGGCATGCTCTCGGCCCGCACTCGCCCGCCATGCGATTCAACCAGGTGCTTGACGATGGCGAGGCCCAGTCCTGTCCCACCCGCCTCGCGGGAGCGGGCCGGGTCCACGCGGTAGAACCGCTCGAAGATCCGCGGCAGGTGCTCCGGCGGGATGCCGGATCCCGTGTCCCGCACGCTGAGTGCGACCGACTGGTCCTGCATCTCCGTACTGATCGTGATCCGGCCACCGGCCGGCGTGTGTCGGAGTGCGTTCTCCACGAGATTCGTCAGGATCTGGCGCAGTGCTGTCGGGTCCACCCAAAGCGTCGCGGCCCGGTCATCCACCTCGACTCGGAGATCGATGCTCCGGTCGTGCGCATCGCGCTGAAGGGGGAGGGTTGCCTCGGTCAACGCGGTTCGCGAGTCCAGCCGCGCCGGATTGGGCACCCATCCGCCCGACTCGATGCGGGACAGATCGAGCAGGTCATCCACGATGCGCTGCATGCGATGAGCGTTGGCGCGGATGGTTTCCGCAAACGCCCGCTGCTGGGCGTGCGGCATGTCATCTGTCACGAGCGTCTCGGCGAAGCCGCCAATTACGGTGAGCGGCGTCTTCAGCTCGTGCGACACGTTCGCGACGAAGTCACGGCGTACGGCCTCGAGGTGTCTTACGGCCGTGAGGTCGAGCAGGGCTATCACCGCGCCTCCTTGCGCCAGCGGTCGTGCCGTGAGCGCCAGCGTACGCGCCTCGAGCGGGAACTCGGCTTGTTCCGTGGGCTCGCCTCCGAGCGCCGAGCCGATGGCCTCGCGCAGGGCGGGCGACCGCGGCAGGAGATCCACGGAAAACGGCGTCGTCTGCTGCACGTCCAGCAGCCGGCGCGCCGCATCGTTCATTGCCACGACCTGGCGTCGCGGGTCGACCGCCAACACTCCCTCGTTGAGGGCATCCACGAGCGCAATCAGCAGCGCTTCCTCGCTCTGGATGGCCCTCAAGCGCATGTCGAGCTGCTCGGCCATGCGATGCAGCGCCGCTGCCAGGTCGCCAACCTCGCCAGGCGCGGAGAGCGCAGGCCGTCGCGACAGGTCACCACCGGCGAGTGACTGTGCAACATCGCGAAGCTCGACAATGGGTCGTGACACCTCGCGCGAGAAGGCATATGCAACGAGAAGGGCGACCACCAACGCCGCCAGTCCGGAAGCGAGCACAGTGCGACGCGCATCCGCAACCAGCGCATCGAGCTCAGCCGTTTGGAGGGAAACCCGCGCCACTCCCGCACGGCCGCGAACCGCTACGTAAACCTGATTGTCGCCAGTCGAACCACTGCGGCGGGTGATCGACGCGAAGCCGCGCTCGAGAGCCGCGATCACCTCGGGCCGGTGCGCGTGATTCTCCAGCTGAAGCAGCGCCGGCCCGTCGAACTCCGAATCTCCCACCACCCGGCCGTCAGGTGCAATGAGGGTGATGCGATGACCGGTGATCGCGCCACCAGCGTTGGCGAGCGAGTCCGCATGGACGTTCCCGTGCCAGTTACTGGCGAGGTAGCGCGCCTCGCGCTCGAGCTGCTGGACCAGGTTGGAGTGCAAATGTCGTCGGAGCTGACCGCCGCTCAACAGTACCACCAGCGTGACGAGCACGCTGACCACGAGGAAGGACCCGAGCAGGAGCCGCTGCGTCAGGCGCACGGGCTATCGCGCGCCGGGAGGGCGCAGGCGATAACCGAAGCCGCGGACGGTCTCGATCATCGAACCGGCCTCTCCAAGCTTCGCGCGCAATCGCTGAATGTGCATGTCCACTGTCCGCGTCTGTATGTCCGGAGCGGCATCCCATACGCTTTCCAGAAGGTGAGAGCGCGCCTGAACGCGGCCGCGGCGCTCGGCAAGAGTCAGGAGAAGGCGGTATTCCGTCGGTGTGAGATCCACGTCCTGATCCTGGACACTCACGCGGTGCGCCGAGCGGTCGATGGCGACCGGGCCAATCCGAAGCATGTCGGCGCCGGCAACGCCACCGGCCGTGACGCGGCGCAGGATGGCTGCTACCCGCAGCACCAGCTCCTGCGGGCTGAACGGTTTGACGAGATAGTCATCAGCGCCGAGGATGAGCCCCCGGATGCGGTCCGCTTCTTCGCGTCTGGCCGTCAGCATCAGTACGGCGACATCGCGTGTCCCCTCGTCCTCTCTGAGCTTCTCCAACACCTCGAAGCCGGACATTCCCGGAAGCATGAGGTCGAGCACCACAAGGTTGGGGCGCTCTTCGCGAGCTGCATCCAGCGCGTCCGGGCCGGTCGCGGCCGTCGACACCCTGTATCCTGCCTTGGCCAGATGGTACGCGACCAGAGCCACGATGTCGGGTTCGTCGTCCACCACGAGCACGCGCTCGACTGCACCCGCGGGAATGCTCAAGGGCGGCCGCCGCCAAGGTCTCGCTGTATTCGCGAGACGATCATGTCTATCGCGACATCGTTGTGCCCTCCCATGGGCACGATGATGTCGGCATATCGCTTTGTCGGCTCCACGAACTCGAGATGCATGGGTCTCACAGTCGTCAGGTACTGCTCCATGATCTCCTCGAGCGGGCGCCCACGCTCCTCCATGTCGCGGCGAATGCGCCTCAGGAGGCGGATGTCGGCGTCGGCATCCACGAACACCCTCACGCTGCACAGCTCGCGCACTCGTGCGTCCACGAAGAGCAGGATGCCATCCAACACGACGACGTCCGCCGGAGCGACCTCGACCGTGATCTCGCTGCGGGCATGCGTCATAAAATCGTACACTGGCTTGTTGATGGCCAGACCGGCGGCGAGCTGTCCGATCTGTTCCACGAACAGCTCGATATCGAACGCTTCGGGGTGATCCCAGTTCACCAGTCGCCGCTCCTCCGCGGACAGGTGTGTCAAGTTGCGGTAGTAGGCATCCATGTCCATGAACGCCACTGATACCCCGGCCAGCGTCTCGGTCAGCCGTCGCGCGACGGTGGACTTGCCCGAGCCGGAGCCTCCGGCGATGCCAATGATGAGCGGCTTCATCGCGGCGCGCGGGTGCCCGGAGTGCAGGGGACTTCCCGCTCAGTTTCGATCCTCCACGCTCCCTGCCGGGTTACGCGCACTACGACGTCCCCGTGCGTGTGCGTGCAGTAGGTTGCGATATCGCCCCTCGTTGCGAAATCGAGAACGTTGGCATACGGATGTTGGCGGCCATTCGCACTCACGAGAAGCGCCCGCGGTGTCACGGTTGTGTACCACCTCGGCCAGCGGAGCGTCGGATTGGCGTTGTCGGCGCCGTGATGGCTGGAGACGAGGACATCCACAGCCAGCAGTTCCGGAAAGTGTCTCGACCACCACTCCGTCTGCTGACGTTCGGCATCACCGGGCACCAACACTGAGAAGGTGCCGCGCTCGATGCGGACGCCCACTGAGCGATTGTTGATGGCATCCCCGCCACGTCCCACGGCGTGAGGCGCTGGCGGCAGCAGCACGATACGCAGCGAGTCGCCGCCGGTGGCGAGAGTGATTGTCCGGGGGCCGCGATCCACGATGACGGGGACGGCGCTGGAGGAGTCGACCGCGACCAGCAGGCGCTGAAAGGAGGCCAACGTTCTGGTGTCGCCGCTCCAGGCGAAGGCACCGACCGGTAACTCGCGCATCACGCCCGTCAGGCCAACATAGTGATCGGCATGCGGATGGGTGAGCACCACCAGCGCCACCTGGGCGATACCGAAGCCACGCAAACGGTGAAGCACCGTGCTCTCGTCGTCTCCGCCGTCGATGAGAACGTGGCGTGGGACATTCCCCGAGGAATCGCTCACCAGCGCGGCCAGCCCGCCCACGCGCGCGGACAGAAGCGGAAGGAGGCGCACGGTCAGTACGACGGGGTCGCCGCCGCTTCCCGCGTCGGCCAACCCACGAGTCCGCGCGCGCTCGGTCGCCGCCGCGCCGGTTGCCAAAAGGCCGCCAGCAAGGAGCAGAAGCAGAGCAGCGAGGGGGCGCACGAGCGAACGGGGTGCTGGCACGATGCGAAGTTGAGCGGGCGGTGAGCATGGGTCAACCGGCTTCCGTTGCGCTGCACTCAAACTAAGTTGTGCGCATGCCTCGCTCGCTGCTGTTCCTCGTCGCCGGGCTGAGTGCCCTCGGTTGCGCTTCGAGAACCGTGCACACGGCCCCGGAAACGCTCGAGGTGGTCGTGCTGTCGACCACCGACGTGCATGGCCACGTGCGGGGGTGGGACTACCTGAGCGATGATGCCGACATGGCGCGCGGCCTGGCACGCGTCGCCACGGTGGTGGATTCGATTCGCAGCGCCGCCCCCGATCGCGTGGTGGTGGTTGACGCCGGAGACCTGCTTCAGGGGAATCCGCTCGCCTACGTGGCGGCGCGTGTGTCGCCGGAGGAGCCGCACCCGGTGATTGCGGCCATGAACGCGATCGGGTACGACGCGGCCGCGATTGGCAACCACGAGTTCAACTTCGGCCTCGAGTTCCTGAGCGATGCCATCGCCCAGGCGCAGTTTGCGTTTCTCGCGGCCAACGCCTATCGGCCGGATGGTCGGAGAGCGTATGCGCCCTGGCACATCGTGCGTCGCGGTCCCCTGCGAATCGGCATCGTGGGTGCCACCACTCCCGGATCCATGGTCTGGGACCGCCACCACCTGGAGGGTCGTCTGGTACTCCGCGACATAGTGGAGTCCGTGCGCGGTGCCACGGCGGACGTGCGGCGCGCCGGAGCGGATGTGGTGGTGGCCGTATTGCACGCCGGGCTGGACGGCCCGGCCACCTACGACTCAGTGAGCCGCGCCCTGCCAGGAGAGAACGTCGCCGCGCGCCTGGCAGCGGACGTCCCGGGGCTGGCGCTCATCGTCTACGGGCATTCCCATCGGGAACTGGCGGACACGATCATTGGAGAGACGCGCCTTATCCAGCCTCTCTATTGGGCAACGAGTGTCGGAGTAGCAACTTTGCGGCTGCAGCGCAGGCGCGGCCAATGGGGGGTCGCTTCGAGCACGGGTGCGGTCATACCAATGCGTGGCAGGAACGAGCACCAGGCCGTACTTGCCGTTACGGAGGAAGCGCACCGGCGGACGCGTGATTACGTGAACACGCCCATCGGGAGCACACCGGTGGCCTGGCGCTCTGATTCGGCGCGCGTCGCCAGCAACGCCATCATCGACTTCATGCTCGAGGTACTGCGGCGTTCCGCCGGCAGCGATCTGGCCGCCGGCCCGGCGTATTCGATCACGGCGGGACTGGGGCCGGGCACGATCACTCTGGCGGATCTCTCCCGCCTCTACCCGTACGAGAACAGTCTGCGCGTCATCCGCATCTCCGGCCGCCAGCTTCGCGACTACCTCGAGTTCAGCGCCCGTTACTTCGGAACATGGGGTACCGACGAGCCGGTCATTACGCCGGGGATCCCCGGTTTCAACTTCGATATCGTCAAGGGTGTGGAATACACGCTTGACATCAGCCGGCCGGTGGGTGCGCGCGTAGTGTCGCTCGCACGTCTCGGGCGGACGGTGGCCGACATTGATACGTTCACGATGGCGCTCAGCAACTACCGACAGAGTGGCGGCGGAAGCTTTACCATGATTGCCGACGCTCCGCTCGTGGTGGAGAGCGAGAACGACATGCGCCAGCTGCTTGCGGATGAGGTGCGCCGTCGCGGCGTCATAACGCCCGATGACTACGCGTCGCCGAACTGGCGCCTCGTGCCGGCCGAGGCGGCGCAGCGGGCGTATAGCGTCATGCACGCGACACGGCGCGATGGTGGGCCGCCAACAGGCGCTGGCGCTTCGGATCCGTCGACGCTGACGCCCGAGCCAGCGGGAGTTGAGAGCCCATGAGCGGTAGCGTCACCGTCTTCGTGAATGGCGCGCGCGTGCGGCTCTCCGCATCCGGTACGGCGCTGGACGCGGTGCGCGCCGCCGATGCTGCCGCGGCCGAGGCAATTGAAGCTGGCAAGCGGGGGCTCACCGATAGCCGCGGTCTCCCGCTTTCTCCCGGCGCCCGTGTCTACGCCGGAGCGATCTACCGGATCGTCTCCGCCAGGGCCGCCGCTTCCGATCCCACTACCTGACCGAAGAACATGGCCGTCCCGATCACGCGAGAGCTCGTACGCGCGCTCCCGAAGGCCGAGTTGCACTGTCATCTTGACGGCTCCCTCCGGCCGGAGACAATGCTGGAGCTCGCCGCCGCGGTGGGCATCCGGATGCCTTCCGACGAACCGGCCGTGCTGCGCGAACAGATGGTTGTGCGCGACGCGGACAAGCTGGAGGACTACCTGGCCCGGTTCGACACCACGCTGGCGCTGATGCAGCGTGCCGATGCCCTGGAGCGGATAGCGTACGAGCTGGTGGAGGATGCCGCTCACGATGGCGTTCGATACATCGAAGTCCGCTTCTCGCCACGGCTCAACACGCGGGGCGGACTGTCGTCAGATGAGGTACTGGACGCTGTAAGCACCGGCGTGCGGCGCGGTGAGGCAGAGCATGGTACTACAGCTCGCATCATCGTCTGCGGACTCAGGCACTGGCAGCCGGTGTTGTCTCTGGAGCTGGCCCGCCTCGCCGTGCGCTGGCGCGAGCGAGGTGTCGTTGCGTTCGATCTCGCCGGCAGTGAGCGAGGCCATCCTGCCCGGGCGCATGCCGACGCCTTCGCCTGGGCGCGTGCCCACGACCTGGCGGTGACCGTGCATGCCGGCGAGGGAGACGGTGCGGACTCCATTCGCCAGGCCGTACACGAATGTGGGGCGCACCGCATTGGCCATGCGACGCGGCTCCGCGAAGACGCGTCGCTGGCGCAGTACGTCAACGATCGTCGGCTGGCGTTGGAGATGTGCCTGACGAGCAACGTCCAGACCCGTGCCGTTGCGGGATATGCCGACCATCCGCTGCGCGAGTACTTCGACCGCGGCATGAACGTCAGCCTGAATACCGACAATCGGCTGATGAGCGGCGTCTCTCTCACCGATGAATACATGCTCGCCGCCGAGCACCTCGCATTCGGCTTCGAGGAGCTGTGCGAGCTCGCGCTCAACGGCATCGCCGCAGCCTTCATTCCGTGGGAGGAGCGGATGCAGCTCCTCGATCAGGCCTGGACCGCGATTGAAGCGCTGGGGACCCCATGACCACCCGCGCTGCTGACAGGCACGAGGTAGACGAGGCCGCTGATTCAATCCGAGCCCGGCTCGGAGAACGCCGCCCGGCGATCGCTCTGATTCTTGGTTCCGGCCTGGGGGCGCTCGCCGATGAGCTGGACGAGCCGACGGTAGTACCATTCGCCGAGATCCCGGGCTTTCCAGCAGCAACCGTTGCCGGGCACGAGGGACGACTCGTTGCCGGGTTGCTGGAGGGCAGGGAAGCGATGGCTCTTGCCGGGCGCTTCCACATCTATGAGGGACACTCGGCAGACACCGCTGCGCTCCCCGTGCGCGTGATCGCTGCGCTCGGCGCGCGCACGCTGTTCGTATCGAATGCCGCCGGCGGTATCAATCGTACCTTCCGGGCGGGCGATCTGATGCTGATTCGCGACCACATCAACCTCATGTGGAGAAATCCGCTCATCGGTCCCGTCAGGCCGGGCGAGGAGCGGTTCCCCGACATGTCCGAGCCCTACGACCGAGCCCTTTTGGAGGTGCTTCGACGGTGCGCTGAAGATCTGCGAGTGCCGGTGGTGGAGGGAGTGTACGCCGGCCTCACCGGTCCGGCGTACGAGACGCCTGCCGAGGTTCGAATGCTCGAGCGCCTCGGTGCCGACGCCGTGGGAATGTCCACTGTGCCCGAGGTGATCGCTGCGCGCGCACTCGGCCTTCGCGTTGCCGGCGTTAGCTGCATCAGCAATCCCGCCGCCGGTCTCTCCGCGGAGCCGCTTTCGCACGATGAGGTGCTCGAGACCACGACACGTGTGCGCGATGCTTTCAATCGCCTGGTGCGGTGCTTCGTGTCGAGGTCGTGACGGCGCGCGGCCGTGCCGCGCTGACGCTCAGGCGAAGTGATTGAGCGGACCGTTGCCGCCTCCCAGCGCCGGCGCCGATGCGATGGCGCGGTGCACCCACTCGAGGGAGGTAGTGACGGCGTCGGTGAGGGCGTAGCCTTGCGCCAGATGCGCGGTGATTGCGGCCGAGAGCGTGCAGCCGGTGCCATGTGTGCTCCGTGTCTCTACCCGTTGGTGCCTGTGGATGGTGATCGACGTACCATCGTGGAGCACATCTATCGCTTCGGGACCCTCCAGGTGACCTCCCTTCACCAGCACCGCCCTTGCGCCATCGGCGATGAGCTGCTCGGCAGCACTCTCCATCTCCTCCAGCGAGCGCACCGTACGTCCCACGAGAAGGGCGGTCTCGTCCAGGTTCGGAGTGAGCAGATCCGCCAACGGCAGGAGCTCGCGACGGATGGCATCTATGGCGGCCGGTTCGAGCAGGGGATCGCCTGACGTCGCCACCATCACCGGATCGAGCACGTACGGCGCGAGCTGGTGAGCGGCAATGCCGCCCGCCACGGTTCGTACGACGTCAGCGTCGGCGAGCATGCCGGTCTTCATTGCCGCGGGGCGAAGGTCCGTAGCCACTGCGTCGATCTGCGCGGTGATCAACGCCGTGTCGACGGCCGACCACGCCACTACACCGAGCGTATTCTGGGCCGTGATCGCGGTCAGTACGGACGTTCCGAAGACTCCGAACCGATGGAAGGTCTTGAGATCGGCCTGAATGCCGGCGCCGCCTCCGGAATCGGAGCCCGCGATGGTCAGCGCGATATACATGCGTGGATGATGGTCCGGGCCCGCGTTGGACACAACCGCCGGAGTGCGCCGTGACGATTGCGTCCCCCTATCGGTCCTCCTCTGGGAGTCACCGCTGTTCCACCGCACCCGGACCACCAATGGACGCCAACCCGCTCACAATCCTGCTGATCGAGGACCAGGGACGACAGCCGAACGGCGTCCGCGATCTGGTCCATCAGGCTGGCTCCGCCGGAGGAGGACGACTCCTCGAGGCGCGCGGCCTCGCTCATGGTCTCGAGCTGGCCATCTCGGGCGAAGTGGACGTGCTGCTCCTCGACCTGCCGCACCCCGACCAGCAGGGACTGGCGGTGCTGGAACACGTGCGGGCGAAGGCACCCGAGCTGCCGATCGTCGTGATAACGGAGCTGGACAATGATCCGGCAGCGACGCTCACGCTTCACGGCTGCGCGCAGGACTTCCTGCCACGCGCTCACCTGTCGACAGGGCTCCTGGTGCGGTCGATTCGATACGCGGTGGACCGCTATCGCATGCAGTGCACGCTGCGCCAGCTCAGTCTGATGGACGAGATGACGGGCCTGTACAATCGCCGCGGCTTTCTCACCATGGCCGAGTACCACCTGCGCCTGGCTCATCGCACCCGCGGACTGTTGGTCGGCTTGTTCGAGTTTCAGCCGGTATCGGTCGATCCACGGGGTGAGGAGGATGTCGAACGCGCGACCGCCTATGGCGCCGACCTGCTCCGGCTGGGGTTTCGCGTCTCCGATGTCATCGCTCGGCTCGGCGGCTGTGAGTTTGCCGTTTTGGCCGTCGACGCGGCGCCCGAGGCGCTGCCGATCATCGAAGAGCGCCTGAGAGAACAGGCGCGAGCGATGGCCAGCCATGACACCGCTCCATCGCTGCCTCACATCTCGGCGTCACTGGAGGCGGTAGTGTCACTCGATGGCCTCGAGCCCTTTCTGGCGCAGCTGAAGCGAATGCGCGGTGAGCGCCGCATTCTGGCCGGCGGCTGAACCAATGCGAAACCGGACGCCACCAGCTCGGTGACGTCCGGCGCTTCCCGTCAATTCAAGCCGCTATCGAGACGGCCGCGGCGAAGGCGGCAACGCCGCCAACCGCCGCCGGAAAGCCTGATAGTTCTGCGAGTCAGTGGTGAGCTGCTGGATGATCAGCGGATCGACACCCTGAATCTGCCGCGAAGTGGCGGCGATGCGGTCCTCCGCCAGCGGATGTGTCATGAACCACGCTTCCACTCCGGCGGGAGATCGCTGCCGCTCGTCGAGCAGCACCCTGAACATCTGCGGAATACCCCTCGGATCTATGCCGGCGCGAGTCACATATCGCACCGCATAGGCATCCGCCTCGGATTCCGCCTCGCGGCTGTGCCGTGCGAAGTAAGCCGCCCCGCCAACCTGGATCGCTGCCTGTGCAGCCTGCCCCTCGCAGATGCTGGTCAGCACGCACGCCAGCACGACACCCACGTTCGCCGTTTGCGCCCGCTGCATCTGATCGATAGAATGCCGGAGCGTGACGTGAGCGATCTCGTGTCCGAGTACGCCCGCGAGCATCGACATGTTGTCGGCCCGCTGGATCAGCCCACGATTGATGTAAACGAACCCGCCGGGGACAGCGAAGGCGTTGACCTCCGGGCTGTCCACGATGAAGAATCGCCACTGCAGTCCCCGGTTATCTGCCAGCCGGGCAATGGAATCGCCAATAACGGTGATGTAGCGGTTGGCCTCGGGATCTCTGACCAGCGGAATCTGCGCGTTGATCTGGGACGCGTAGTCCGCGCCCATCTGCACTTCCTGCTGGGTCGATATCCCGCATGCCGACGCCGTGGCTGCCAGCGCCGCGACCGCGAAACTCTTTCTCATTGTCAACTCCCTCGTGATCGTGCTCATACCCCCTGAGGGGCAAGTGCTGTTCCAGTCCACGTCGGTCCCCGTACGATGAAGCTGCTCAGGTTGAGCCGCGATCTCCAGCGCCGCAAGTCGCGCGAGCGCCTCGATCTCTTCGTCGCCGAAGGCGTGCGCACGGCCGAGGAGCTGCTCCGCTCGCCTCTCCAGGTGGAGGGTGCGATCGTTTCCCCAGGGCTGTCGACGTCACCCCGCGGTGCCGGCCTTCGCACCGCCATCGATCAGCGCTCGATCCCGACCGAGGAAGTATCGGAGCGGGAGCTGGCCGGCGCAGCGGACACCGAGTCACCGCAGGGGGTGCTGCTCATCGGCAGAATCCCTACGTTCCGACTCGATTCCCTGGCTGTCCTCTCCCCGGCACGCCTCCTCGTCCTGGATGGGGTACAGGATCCTGGTAATGCCGGAACCCTGGTCAGAACGGCAGCGGCCCTTGCAGTGGCCGCTACTATCGCCCTTCCCGGTACTGTTGACCTGTGGAACGCCAAGGTCGTCAGGAGCGCGATGGGTTCCCTCTTCAGACACCCCGCCATTCATGCTACCTGGGAGGAGGTGGACGAGTTCCTCCTCCGCTCGGGCGTGGAGCTCTGGGGCGCGGAAGCGGGTGGCGACCCCATCCGCGCGGCGACTCCTCCAGACCGCATCGCGCTGGCAGTGGGAAACGAGGGTGCGGGGCTCACGCCTCCCTGTCGTGCCCGCGCTTCGCACTTCGTGGCGGTGCCGATCTCGGCGAATGTCGAGTCGCTCAACGTCGCGGTGGCGGCGGGGATCATCCTTCATCATTTCAGACCGTGACCGATCCTCTCGTTCTCGCCGTCGCCTTCGTTGCCGGCGCGCTGTTCGGATCCTTCCTCAACGTTTGCATCAGCCGCTGGCCGGCCGAGCAGTCGGTGGTGCGGCCGCGTTCTCGCTGCCCGGGCTGCGGACATCAGATCGCGTGGTACGAGAACATACCCATGGTGAGCTGGCTCGCACTGCGGGGCCGTTGTCGAGGTTGCCGGCAACCGATATCGATGACGTACCCGCTCGTGGAGCTCGCCATCGCACTCTTGTGGCTGGGTTCGGTAGTGCTTTTCGGACCGACATTCACGGCGGTGCGGGTTGGGGTGCTGGGCACGCTGCTGGTGGGTATCATGGTGACGGACGCGCGGCACTACACCATTCCTGACGGCTTCACGGCCTTCGGCCTTGCCTGGGCCCTGGTTGCGGCGGCGGTGGCGAGCGTTTTGATCGCTGAAACATCTCCCTTCGCCGGGCTGTATGATGCAGTGGTCGGCGCATGTGTGGGAGCCGGCGCCATTGCGATCGTCGGCTGGATTGGCGAGATGGTGTTCAAGAAAGAGGCGATGGGATTCGGCGACGTCACGCTGATGGCCATGGTGGGGGCTCACCTCGGTACTTCACGAACCCTGCTGACGGTTTTCATTGGTGCGGCGCTTGGGGCCGTCATCTTCATCGCGGCGGTCTATCCGATCGCCTGGTTCCGCAACCGGCGCGCCGGCGTGAAGGAGTTCGAGCCGCCGCTCGTGCCATTCGGTGTCTTCCTTGCACCGGCCAGCATGATCGCCTTGTTCTGGGGTGGACCGCTCATCGACTGGTACATGCATGACGTCATGGGTCTCTGATGTTCGATGAAATTCTGCGGCCGCAGAGTGCACTGGCGCGCTTCACGCGTGACCTGACGGCAGAGGCGCGTGCAGACCGGCTCGAGGCCGTTCGTGCGCGCGATGCCGAGATAGATCGCGTCGTCGACATTCTGCTCAGACAGAGCAAGAACAATCCGGCGCTGGTTGGCCCGGCGGGTGTCGGGAAGACGGCCATAGCTGAGGGACTCGCGCAACGCATCGCGGCCGATCAGGTACCCTTCGCCCTGCGCAGTTCGCGCCTGTTGGCGCTCGACCACGTGGCGCTGCTTGCTGGCACAACCTACCGCGGACAGTACGAGGAGCGCCTTCGCGCGCTCATCGAGGCCACGTCTGCCGATCCCAACGTTCTCCTGTTCGTGGATGAGCTGCACAATCTCATCGGGCAGGGAACCGCGATGGGAGTCGCCATGGATGCGGCAAACATGCTGAAGCCGGCGTTGGCGCGCGGAGACTTTCGCGTGATCGGCGCTACCACGTCGGCCGAGTATGACCGCTGGGTGGCGGGCGACCCCGCCCTCGAGCGGAGATTTCAGAAGGTGATCGTGAGTGAGCTGAGCAGTGAACAGACGGTGGATGTCCTGCGTGCGCGGCGTGGCCGGCTGGAGCGGCACCACAACGTGGTCGTCAGCGACGACGCTCTCATGGCCGCCGTGCGGCTTACCGATCTCTTCGTCACCGACCGCGCGCGCCCGGATCGCGCCATCGACGCCCTGGACGAGGCGTGCGCGCATGCGCAGGCGCGCGCGCACTACTCTGCCGCGGCGGAGGAGCTCATTCGTCGCCGTCAGCTATTGCTGCGCCGCGAGCGCGCGCCGCAAGCGGGCGCGCGTGCGGAGCGTGACACCGGCGCGGCAGAGAATGGTGACCAGGATCCGTTCGAGCGCCTCACGCGGGAGGGCTTTGCCGCGCTGGAGCGATTCGGCGCAGAACTGGAATCGGTCCTGACCGGACAAATTCCTCCCGGGGCGCCGATGCCGGCGGAAACCATTCGGCCGGCGGCAGAGGCAGCTCCCGCGGAGCCGGTTGCGCCAAGCGAGGGTCTCGCCAGCGTGGAGGCGAAGCTCCACCGCCTGCTCAACGACGAAGGTCTGGTGGTGCGAGGCCTTGATGTCGCGCGCGTTGTAGGGGTCGCGACGGGACGAACCATCGTGTGGACCGAATGAGCAGCCGCGTCGGGCTGCTTTCCGTGCTCGCTGCCTTGGCGCTAGTCGCCGGCTGCGGGCGTGATCGCGCTTCTGGCCGAGAGGCCGGCGATGGACCATATGCCCGACAACTCGCCGAGGCAGTGCCGCGCATCGAGGAATCGGTGGGCCTTTCCTTTCGTGAGCCGCCACAGGTGGAGGCTCGCTCGCGCAACGAGGTTCGGGAGTTTCTCGTCCGCCGCATACGCGAGGAGCGCACACAGCATGAGCTGCGCGCCACGCAGATCCTCTACGCTCGACTCGGCCTTATTCCGCGCGACATGGATCTCGAAGCGTACCTGATCGACCTGCTCCAGGAGCAGGTGGTGGGCTACTACGATCCCACCACCAAGGTGTTGTACGTGGTCGACGGTGCTGCGCCGGAACAGGCGACCACTGTGCTCTATCACGAGCTCGTACACGCCCTTCAGGATCAGTACATGGATCTTGACTCGATCCAGCGGATCGAGGCGAACAGCGACCGCCAGTTGGCGGCGCAGGCAGTGATAGAGGGGCAGGCGACGCTGAAGTCCATGGAGGCCATGCTGGGCGAGGACGTGTTCGCCCGCCTGCCCGGCGGATGGGATCGCGTTCGGCAGATGATTCGCGAGCAGTCGGCGGCGATGCCGATCTTTGCCACCGCTCCGTTCGTGCTACAGGAGTCGCTGATCTTTCCCTATCTCAATGGCGCCGAGTTCGTGCGCCGGTTCGACGAGCGAAGGCCCGGAGCGTCGATACTGGATGAGCTGCCCACATCCAGCTCTCACATCCTTCGTCCCGATACATACTTCGGTTCCGACAAGCTCGAGCCGCTACAGCCGGTGCTCCCCGCACCACGAATGGGTCGGCTCCTGCACGAGAACAACATGGGGGAGTTTCTGATTCGTATCTTCCTCTTCGATCACCTCCGAAACCAGCCCGAAGCGATTCGCGCGGCGGCGGGTTGGCGCGGTGACCGCTATCAGCTTCTCGAGACCGAGCACGGGGACGCGGTGGTGTGGATCTCCCTCTGGGGCGACGACGCGGAGGCCGATCAGTTCGTCGCGTCGATGGCGCGCTACCCGGCACGCCGGTATCGTGAAATCACTGAGTCGGCCAGTGGAGGTGGGGCACGCCGGTTCAGCGGAGCGGGCCGCGAGTTGCTCCTCCGGCGCGCGGCGATCGGCGGCCACCCAGCCGTGCTCTTCGTGGATGCACCGGCGGCAGCAGGAGTGGAGCTCCTGGAGCTCGCGAACGTGCGAGTTCGCTAGCCGCGCGTGATCGTGCCCGTGACGAACGACACCAGGCCGATGAATGCGCCAAGCAGCCAACCGAGGTAGACGATCAGGTCGAGTTCGCGCTGAGTGACGCGACGGATGATCTCCTCCATCCGCTCCACGCTGAAGCCAAGCACCTTTCGTTCGACCATCGCTTCCACGTCGAGGCGCTGCGTCAATGCCGGCAGTTGCGTCTGAATCCAGCTCCACAGCGCCGGACCGAGCACACCGGCCAGTCGCGGCGCCGCGTCGGGGGGGAGCCAGCGTCCCGGCCGTCCGATCGGCCGCACCAGTGCGCCGGCGATCGCTACACGCGCCGACTGCTCGATCCATTCGCGCACCCGATCGGTGCGCGCTCCCTGTGCTATCCAGCCGGCGATGGTACGGTCGTCGAAGGCGCCGAGCACGTCGCCAAAGGTGCGACTCTCGGCGCGCTCGAGCACCTGATCGAGCTTGTCGCCCAGGAAGCCGTGCGTCTGCTCGGCGCGAAGCAGCCGCAGCACGTAGTCGCCCGCCACACGGACTATCTCCTCCACCCGCTCGCTCTCCGGGCCCCCGACCACTTCTCCCAACGGCTTGCGCAGGTATTCGACGATGGCCGAGTTGATCGTGCGCGAGATCTCATCGCGCACGATCGGATCCTCCAGTAGCGCTACCAGCTGCTCGACGCCCTCCCGCTCGATGGAGTCGAGCGCCTTGTCGAACGTGCGCTCGGTGACCATTAGTCGCGCGATCACCCGCTCGTGGAATCGCAAGTCATCCACGAACCGCGCGAACAGTCCGTGCAGCGACTGCCGGATCCGCTCGCGCGAAGCAGGCTCGCCCAGAAAATTCCCGACCTTTTCGACGGCAATCGGCAGGTAAGACTGAATCGCCTTCTCCAGCGCTTCCACGAGCGGTGCCGGGATCCTCTCGATCATCGGCTCGGGTGCGGCGACGAGTTCGTGCGTATGACGCTCGAGGTATTCGCGCACTCCCTGCTCGAGTTGTGGAGACGCCGACAGCTCTCCCGCCCAGCGCGCGGCGCGGTCGCGAATCTCGCTGCGGCGCTCTGGGGTGAGGACCGCGCCAAGCGGTCGGGGGGCAATCTCGGCGCGCGCACGAGCCACAAACTCCACCACGCGCCGCTCGAACTCCTCCTCTCCCAGGAAGGTCGCCGCGCGCTCCGCCACGATCGGCGCCACGCCGGTCAGAGCCCGTTCGACCTCGGCATAGACCTCTGGTGGGAGGAGGTCGCGCAACGAACCACGCTCCGTCTCGAGGAGACCCGTGATCAGCTCGATGAGCTTCGCGTCGAAGCTCTCACGAATTCCCCCTCTTCCCAGCTCGCCGGCGATGTCCGTGGGAGTAAGCAGCCGCTCGCCAACGGTGCGTCCGATGCTCTTCGCCAGGCGCGCCTTGTTCTTTGGGATTGCGCCCTGCAAACCGAACCGCCGCTGGTACGGGTGGAATAGCATCCACACCGCCACCGCATTGGTCACACCTCCCGCGATCGCGCCGAAGGTGACGTTGAGGATGAACGTGAGAAGGAGAGGGTCCACGACAGCTAGGGGCCAGGAGTCACGGGCCGGGGGAGGAGCCATCCAGCCAACAGACGCGCGACGTAGGCGTCATTGGCCGCCGGCTCCCGACACCCGGCCCCTTGCCACTGGCCCCCCTTTTCGTCACTGCCGCGGACTCTCGACCTCCACCTTCCGCTCGCCGCGCGGGCGTCGCGGCGCCTCGGCCTC
>CAYXRS010000038.1:0-23546 GCA_964467195.1 uncultured Gemmatimonadaceae bacterium | reverse complement strand
GCCGCCGCCAGCAATGGGATGATGACAGGCAGGACGGGCAGCCAGCTCACGACAGAATCTCCGCCCGGAGATCGCTGTCCGAAGCCGCGACCTGCCCGGGCAGCTCTCCCTCGGTGTGCAGATCGTCGGAGTTCATCGTGCCCAGTTCCTTATAGGCGCGATAGACCAGTACGAATGCGAACGCCACCAGGCCGAAGCCGATGACGATCGCCGTCAGAATGAGAGCTTGCGGCAACGGATTGGCGAAGGGCTCCGGCGGCAGAGCCGCGCCATCCGGCACCAGGGGAGGGGTGGCGCGCGTCATCCGGCCGGCGGCGAAGATTACCAGATTGGCGCCGTTGCTGATCAGCACCAGTCCGATCACCAGTTTCAGCATGTTGCGACGCAACACCATGAAGAGGCCTGTAGCGAACAGCGCTCCAACGACGACGGCGACGATCGGCTCCACGTCAGTATTCCTCCTCGAGAGCGAGAATGATCGTGAGCGTGATGCCAACCACAACCAGGTACACACCGACATCGAAGAAGACCGGACTACCTAGAGAGAGCGTGACTCCGCCAATCGTCACGTCGCCCCACTGTCCCGTGAGAAAGGGCAGTCCGACGGCAGCCGCCGGCAGACCGCTGGCCACGGCAATGAGCAGGCCGACGCCGATCAGTGTGCGCGGATCGATCCGCAGCGCTCGGCGCGTGCGGCTCACACCAAAGGCGATCGCGTAAAGAGCGAACGACGCGGCGCCCACCAGTCCGCCAATGAAACCACCGCCCGGCTCATTGTGTCCGCGTGCCAGAAAAAACACCGACAGCAGCAGCAGTAGTGTGATCAGAAACCGCGTTGCCGTCCGGAGGATGATCGAGCTCATCGTGGCTCACCGTGGTGGCGAGCCGCGCGTAGCTTGAGGAGCGCGAACACGCCGATGCCGGCCACAGCCAGTACGACGATCTCGCCCAGCGTATCCAGCGCGCGAAAATCAACGAGGATCACGTTGACGATGTTGCGGCCGTGCGCTCCTGGAACACTCTGTTCGGCGTAATAGTCCGATGTGAAAGGATCGAACGGCATCCTGGTTACGGCGAGCAACAGCATCATCATCAGACCGCCGAATCCCAGCGCCACGAACGCATCGCGAACGCGTTTCGGGACGTTCACCTGCTCGGAGATGCGAAAGTTGGGAAGGTGAATCATCATGAGCGCGACGATGATCACGACCAGCGTCTCGGTGAGAAACTGCGTCATCGCCAGATCGGGCGCCCCGTAGACGACGAAGATCAGCGCCACGGTGTACCCCACCACACCAAGCGAGATTATCGAGGCGAGCCGTGATCGCGATCGTACGGCGCTGATAGCCGCGGCAATCACCAGTGCGGCCAGACCCCAGTCGTAGAAGTAGGCGTTCGGCACCGGCACATGCAGTGGGACACCGCCCTGCATCAGGAGCGTGCCGCCGACCAGGCCGACGGCGGTCAGAAGGATGATCAGCAGGTAGCGACGCAGATAACCGCTCTGCAACAGCTCCGTCTGCCGCTTGGCCGTCCAGATGAGCGCCTCCATCGCCCCCTCGTACCAGCGCGCCGGCCCCCAGGCGAGCACCGGATCCGCGCGCAACATACGAGCATGGATGCGCGACCAGAGGACGTACCCTGTAACGCCAAGCGCAAGTGTGATGGCACTGAGTAGCAGCGCCGGCTGAAAGCCATGCCACAGGTAGAGCTGAACATCGACCGGGGCGCCGAGCACCGAAACGATAGCCGGCTCGGCGATGGCCGCGGCGACGCCAGGAACGAGCCCGAACATGACACCCGCAATCGCCATCACCAGCGGTCCAAGCCACATCGCGGCCGGCACCTCGTGCGGCGTCCTGTCCCACTCCCGAGGAGCACCAAAGAAGGGGCGGACGGCTACCAGCGCCACGACCGCGACGAGCAGCCCGTTGCTGACCACGACGATCCCGGCGATCAACCGTGGCGCAGTGGCCAGGTCCAGCATGGCCTCGTAGACAAGCTCCTTGCTAATGAAGCCGAGCACCGGTCCGAGACCAACCGCCGACAATCCCGCCAGTCCCGCCGCCACCGCTGTGAGCGGCATCACCCGGCGAAGTCCTCCCAGCTGCGTCACGTCGCGTGTCCTCGTTTCGTGATCGATCCCACCAACCACGAGAAAGAGCGCGCCCTTGTACAGCGAGTGCGCCAGCACGAACACCATCGCAGCCTTCACCGCCAGCGTCGTCCCCAGCCCCAGCAGTAGTGTCAGGGAGCCGAGCACCATCACCGTAGAGTGCGCCAGCACCAGCTTCAGATCCGTCTGCCGCAGCGCCATGATCGCACCGATCGCCATCGTAATGCCGCCCGTGAAGCCGACGATGAGAACCCAGGGGACCGTATCGGCCAGCACGGGGCTGAGTCGCGCCATGAGGTAGATACCGGCCTTCACCATCGTGGCGGAGTGCAGGTAGGCGCTTACCGGCGTGGGCGCCGCCATTGCGTTGGGCAACCAGAAATGAAAGGGGAACTGCGCCGATTTGGTGAAGGCGCCCAACAGCACCAGCAGCAGTGCGGGCATGTACAATGGATCGAGCCGAATCAGATCGCCGCTCCTGATTATCTCGGAGAGCTCCAGGCTGCCGGTGACCTGACCCATGAGCAGAAAACCGGCGAGGAGTGCCAGGCCGCCGCCAGCCGTCACGAGCAGAGCCTGGAGGGCAGACGCTCGTGAACCGGATCTATGGTGATCGAAGCCGATCAGGAGATACGAGGTGAAGCTCGTCAGCTCCCAGAAAACGAAAAGCGTAATCAGATTGTCGGCGAGAACCACTCCCAGCATCGCCATCATGAACGCCAACAGGGCGGCGTAGAATCGAGGAAGGTCCCGATGCCCTGCGAGATAGCTGCCGCCATATATCACGACCAGCGCGCCGATGAGGCTGATCATAAGTGCGAAGAGCAGCGACAGGCCGTCTACGTAGAAGGAAAACGCCACAGAGAGGCCGGGAAACCACGGTGCCGATACCCGCAAGGTCTCACCCGCCAGGATGGCGGGAAGAAACCCTGAGAACACGGCAGTCAGCGCGATCGGAAGAATCGAGAGCAGCCAGCCCGACCGTTGCGGCCACGCACGGTGGATGGCCGGCGCCAGGAGCGCGACGGCAAATCCAATGAGGATCGCCATCGGGATGAGGTGCGCCGGCGCGCTCATCTAGGCGCGGATCGGAGTCGCCGCGGGGGCGAGGCTTTTCGCGTCATCCACGCTCCATTCCCTCGGGCGGCTTCGGCGGCTGTCCGCCCGAGTCACCGGCCTGGCGCGACGCTCCGAGCCGATGAGTATGTTCATCGTACTGTCCGCGGATCTCGTCTATGAACGTCCCTTCCCACAGCCTGATTCCGACAAAATATGCGGCGCGTCCGATCATGTGGGCCGCTACCGGGGCCGTGAGAAAGAGGAACACGACTGTGGCGATCGCACGCATCGCGATTCCCAGCTCGCCATAGTGTACGGCCACGGCGATCAGCACCATGCCCGCGCCTAGCGTGCCCGCCTTGGTGGCGGCATGCATGCGCATAAGCAGGTCGGGCATTCGCAGGACACCGAGCGCGGCCACGATCATGAAGAACGCGCCGCCCAACATCAGTACCAGCGTCAGGATCTCCGCGATCGCTCATCCTCCTCACGCCGCTCGCCGAAATGCTCGACGTAGCGGGCGAAAGCCACGGTTCCCAGAAACGCGATCAGGGCGAGGGTGAGCGCTGCATCGAGTGCTGCAGGCTGCTCGGCGGCGACGGCGTACACGGCGATGAAACCCACAGCCAGAAAGGCAATGAGGTCCAGCGCCACGACGCGGTCGGGCAGGGTAGGGCCGCGTGCCAGGCGTGCCAGCGCCATGGCCAGTGAGAGAATGAGCGCGCCGAAGACGACATTCAGCGCCAGGGTGAACACGGTCTGTCCGGTCAGTTTTCACCTCCAGCCTGGTCGGCGCCGCTGTCTGGTGCCGTGGGTGCACGTTCGGCGGGAGTATATTGCACTACTCACTCGGCTACAAGCGCGATCGACGCCTCGCCCGAACTTGTCGCAGGTGGTGTGTGGCCATAGCTTGCAGGCGCCGCAGCTGAGCACCTCCTCCATGGCATCGTCGGCTTCGCGGCCCGGCCGGCAGGGCTGCTGCCACACACATGCACGACGCGCATTTTCCGCATCTGCTCGCCACGCTTGTGGCGATCATCATCGCGACCAAGCTGCTTGGCGAACTTGCGCGCCGCATCGGCCAGCCGGCGGTGCTCGGCGAGTTGATCGGTGGCGTCCTTCTGGGCGGATCTCTGCTCGGGTTGGTAGATCCCGCCGATCCCGTGATCCGCTCGATGGCGGAGTTGGGAGTCCTCATTCTGTTGTTCGAGATCGGATTGCACACCGATCTCCGGTCCCTTGCCCGCGTTGGGCGCTCCGCGCTCGCGGTGGCCGTGGTGGGCGTGATGCTTCCCTTCGTGCTCGGTTACGGCGCCTCCCATCTCCTCGGCCTCGGCGTGCTGGCGGCGCTTTTCTGCGCCGCCTCCCTTACCGCGACGTCAATCGGCATCTCCGCTCGAGTACTGTCGGACCTCGGTCAACTCGAGAGACCCGAAGGACAGATCGTGCTCGGTGCCGCGGTGCTCGACGATGTCATCGGGCTCATCATCCTCTCGGTCGTGAGCCTGCTGGCCGGCGGAGCCGCGGTCACGGCGGGTGGCATCGCGATCAAGACCGGCGCCGCTCTTGGCTTCATCGCCGTCGCACTGCTGGCGGGCAGTCTGCTCGTGCCGCCGATCTTTCGCATCGTCGAACAGATCAAGGTGGCGGGGGCGCTCGGACTGATTGCCGTGGCGTTTGCCTTCATGCTGGCGTGGATCGCCGAGCATCTGGGCTCCGCCATGATCATAGGTGCCTTCGCCGCAGGGCTGGTGCTGCACCGAACACCGCAACGTGGTGAGATCGAGCGGGCAACAACGCAGATAGGCTACTTCTTCGTACCGATTTTCTTCGCCGTGGTCGGAGCCGCCGTGGATCTGCAGGCGCTAGCCCGGCTCGATGCGCTCATGATTGGTGGCGCATTGACCGTGATCGCAGTAGTGGGGAAGTTCGCCGCCGGCTACGCACCTCTCACGTTTCGTGGCAACAAGGCGATGATCGGGGTTGCGATGATCCCGCGCGGTGAGGTCGGCCTCATCTTTGCGCAAATGGGCCTCAGAACCGGGGCCTTGGATGCCCGGCTCTTCAGCGCCATAACACTGATGGTCGTGATGACCACCTTCCTTGCCCCCATTCTGCTTGGGAGAATGGTGCGCACTGGCAGAGTGCCGGGCGAGCCGGGCGCCGAGGGCGGATTGGAGGAACTCGTAGGCGGGCGCCCGGCCGGCGACTGAAAGAGTTGCCGGGGACCGGGCGCCTTCAAGCGGAATCCCTAACGTCTCGCTTCGTAGCGGCGTCCCACCTCGCCCCAGTTGATGACATTCCACCAGGCGTTCACATAGTCGGCCCGGCGGTTCTGGTACTTCAGGTAGTAGGCATGCTCCCAAACGTCCAGCCCGAGTATCGCCTTCTTGCCTTCCATGATCGGCGTGTCCTGGTTGGGCGTGCTCTCCACTGACACGGAACCCCCGCTGCCGGCCACCAGCCAGGCCCACCCCGACCCGAAACGCCCCAGGGCAGCTGCCGAGAACTTTTCCTTGAACTGGTTGAAGTCCTTGAACGCACCCGAAATGGCCTTCGCCAGCGCTCCAGTCGGCTCGCCGCCGCCATCGGGGGCCATGACCTCCCAGAAAAGCGTGTGGTTCCAATGCCCGCCGCCGTTGTTGCGAACCGCGGTGCGAATGCTCTCCGGGACCTTATTCAGGTCTGATAGGAGGTCATCCAGGCTCTTCTCGCGCAGCTCAGGCGCTTTCTCGAGTGCCGCGTTCAGGTTCGTGATGTAGGTCTGATGATGCTTCGTGTGATGGATTTCCATCGTCCGTGCATCGACGTGTGGCTCGAGTGCGCCGTAGTCGTAATGAAGCGGCGGAAGCGAATGACTCATGTCTGTCCTCCAAAGGTGTCTTGCCTTTCAGGAGCAATGTTACACCAGTCGTCCGCGTCGTCCAGGGTTCCGGGCGCCGCCTGTGACAACCGTGGCAAAGCATTCGAACTCTGGCACAAATCGCGCAAGCCCATGCTGCGTACGTCAGGATAAGCCGTATGGCAGCGACATCAGCAAAGGAGTGAATGATGACGACACACGGCGGTCGCGAGGGCGTGCCACCGCGGCATGCTGATGAGCCGGGTGAGGTCTCGGACCGGCGTACGACGCCCGAGTCCGCAATACAGGTGCGAGCGGATGACATGCACCCCTACGTGGGGCTGCGTTATGTCGCCAGCCTTTTCCGCATCATGGCCGTGGTGCTGGCCCTGCTGCTGTTCGCCGAGATCATCACGGGGCTGCGCCTTCACGGTGCCGAGGCACTGGTGTTCCTGCTTGCCGAAGTCGGCCGACTACTGGTTCTGGCCGGTCTGCTGTGGGCGTCGGCGGATATTGCGTTGCTCCTCATCGACGTTGGTCACGATGTTCGCGCCACACGCATCCTCATCGGCAGGCAGGCGGCGCAGCAACTCGACGAATATCCATCCGACACTGGTTCGCAACGCGGCGCATGACCATTCTCACGATCGGTCACTCGACGCGCCCGATCGAGCGGTTGCTCGACATGCTCCAGCGTGAAGGTGTGGCGCTGCTCGTGGATGTAAGGCGCTATCCCGTCTCGCGGAGGCATCCCCAGTTCTCGCAGGGTCCACTTCGGACAGCGCTCGCTGCCAGGCGCGTGGACTACCTGCACATGCCCTCGCTCGGTGGGCACCGGGAGCCGCGACGGGTTTCACCCAACGATGCTCTGCGTAACGCGCTGTTTCGTGGCTTTGCTGATCACATGGCCACGGCAGAGTTCAGGGATGCATTAGCGAGGGTGGTCCACCAAGCCAGCCTTCGCGTCACAACGCTCATGTGCGCCGAGGCGGATCCACGACGTTGCCATCGCAGCTTCCTCGCGGACGCGCTCGTACTCCGAGCGGTTCCGGTTTTGCACATCCTGGAGGAGGAATCGCGACCCCACGTTCCCCATCGCGCGGCACGCCTGGTCGGTGACACGGTAGTTTACGAGCGGAAGCCGGCAAGGGAGCAGGTGAGGATGTTCGGCTGACTGATCGGGTACGCCCCTTGCACCACCCACGGACGATCGGCGAACTAAACGTTATCACCCGGGGGGATTGGCTCATGATCTGGACTATCGCCGTAATTCTCTTCATTCTGTGGCTCCTCGGCTTTGCCGTATTTCAGGTGGGCGGGGCCCTCATCCATGCGCTTCTCGTCATCGCTGCCATAGTGATCGTGTGGCGTCTGGTGACCGGAAGCAGAGCTGTCTAGAGCGGCAGCTCTGCCTGAAGAACGAGGGGCGGCCGTGAGCCGCCCTTCCTTCTTGTCGGATCAACTGTGAATGCATCGCAAAGAGGCGTGCGGCATTGTGAACAGCATTGAATGGTGAACGGCATAGGTCTGGACTGCGCCATTCCTCGCATTGCTCTGCGCCTCTGCGGTTGATGCTGTTCACACTGCGTAACGATGCGATTGTACCGCCGACTGGAGCGGAGCCGAGCTTGGCGTCGAGGCGCACTCAGGCAACTCACGAAGTCCCTCAGCCACTTCCATGTCCGGATCTGATCCTCTCGAGATTCACGTCGTCTCGCACACGCACTGGGATCGCGAGTGGTATGAACCAACGGGACGCTTTCGCCAGCGTCTCATTCATGTTGTGGACGAGTTGCTCGACGATCCGGTTGTCGGCGCAGGCTCCTTTCTGCTGGATGGTCAGGCGATACTGCTGCGTGATTACCTGGAGGCGCGACCTGAGCGGCGGGATCGGCTCGCGAGCATGCTTGCGTCGGGGGCGCTGGAGGCGGGCCCCTGGTACGTGCTTGCCGACGAGCTGATTCCATCCGGGGAGTCCCTCGTCCGCAATCTGCTCGCAGGAGTGCGGGAATTGCACGAGCTTGGAGCGAGTCCACCTCCCGTGCTGTACTCCCCTGACGCATTCGGGCATCCTGCCGCGTTGCCGATGCTCGCCTCCGGTTTCGGTTTGCGCCTGTGCATCGTCTGGCGAGGCCTCGGTGGATTCCGCTGGCCACACGGAGACACTTTCCGGTGGCGCTCGCCCGACGGTTCCAGCACGCTCGCTTACCATCTTCCTCCGTCGGGCTATGAGTTCGGCGCGGCCATGCCGCGCACCAGCGGCGCGCTGACAACTTGGTGGGAGGACAGGCGTCGCACCCTGCTGGCGCGCGCCACTACCGGTGTGGCGCTGCTGCCCAATGGCGCCGACCATCACGCGCGCCAGCGCGGACTGGCGAACGCGCTTCGACAGCTTTCAAAGCTGGAGGAGCATCACCGGCTTCGTGCCAGTTCGTTGCGATCGTTCGCCGGCGCGCTGGAGGCTGCGGAGGACGGCCGCGCTCCGACGATTTTCGGCGAGCTGCGGGATTCGACAGGGCACACGTGGACTCTGCAGGGGACGCTGGGCGTTAGGGCACGGTTGAAACGGCGACATGCGATTACGGAGCGTTCGCTGCTTCGTGACTCGGAGACGTGGAGCGCGCTTGCTGCCTTCCGTGCGCGATCGTCACGAGAAGCCCTCCTGAGGCTCGCCTGGAGGCGACTCCTCGAGTGCCAGCCCCACGACACGCTTTGTGGCTGTTCGAGCGACGACGTCGCTCGCGCCATGGCTGCCCGGCTGGAGGATGCGCTCGCTCAGGCGCGCGGAATTCGGCAGGATGCGCTGCTCGATCTCCTCGGACATGATCGCGAGCGTGCACGCGAGGCGACATCAGACTGGCGGGCCCTCGTCCTGGTCAGGAATCGTGCGGCGCGACGCCGGCGCGGTGTGGCCCAGTTGGAGCTTCTTCGTTTCGTGCATCACGCACCAGTAGGCCCGGGGTCCGGCGCTGTACCGCGCGGCAGCAGCGAGCCAGAGATCCCGTGGCTCGCCGCCGGTGTGGTGCCCATCCAGGAAGTCCGGCGTATCCTCCGGCACGACCTTACGGAATCGCCACGCCACTATCCGGATGCCGATCTGGTGGAGGCGATTCGGGTGACCGCGTGGCTGGACGATGTACCAGGGTACGGTATCGCGGTACTGCCGCTGAGTTGGCTGCCGCCGTTCGCGCAAACGAAGCAGCAGGCAGCGGCTACTCTTCCTGCCGACGTCAAGCCAGCGCGTGCGGGCAACGTGTGGGTCGCCAACGACCTGGTAATGGCCGAGGTCGACGAGGGAGTCCTGACCCTTCGCCGGCGCGATCGCAATGGCCCGGCAGTTACCGTGTCGTTCGAGGATACTGGTGACGCCGGCGATCTCTACACCTACTCAGCTGTCGGCGAGCCTGTCCATGCTATCACCTGCGCCAGCGCCGAGGCGCTCGAGCACGGCCCTTTGCGCGCAACGCTCTGGGCGCACTATCGCCTGCAGGTTCCCGCCATCACCACCCGCACCGGTCGCTCGGAGAAAAGGGTCGCAATACCGATCGAGGTGCGCGCTACAGTGCACGCCGGCGAGCCGTTCATTCGACTGAGTGTTCGCGGAATGAACTCCGCGCGCGATCACCGGCTCCGCCTGATATTCTCCACGGATCTTCAGGGAGAAGCGGTTTGGGCGGATGCTGCGTTCGCGACCGTCAGTCGAGATCGTCTTGCTCCACCACCTTCGCCTGAGGAGCACCCTGTGGCGAGCGCCCCTTTGGCGCGCCACGTCACGCTCGAGCATGCTGGAACCAGTGTCACCGTCTTGTCGGATGGCCTTGCCGAGTACGAAGCGACGGAGGACGGGGATGTGGCGGTAACGCTCTTCCGCGCCGTTGGCGAACTGTCACGCCATGATCTTCCCGAGCGGCCAGGCCATGCGGCGTGGCCGACTCCCACTCCGCAGGCGCAGGAGGCGGGTCGCTTTGCAGCTGGACTGGGTGTGATGTTCTCGAGCGGATCGCGGTCTTCTGCAGCAGCGCGGATCGAACAGGCAGCCGAGGATTTTCTTCTGCCGCTTGCAGGCGAGACTCTCCGTTCAGCGCTTGATGACTATCCCGACGTGGCCGGCGTGGAGCTGGAGGGCGATGGGCTGGCGTTCTCTTGCTGCAAGGAGCGGGAGGGCGGCGGAGGCCTGGTGCTACGCTGTGTGAACCTCCTCGACCGGAGCACTATCGGACGCTGGCTCGTCTCCGCAGGCGTGGGACAGGCGTGGCTTGCCCGCCTTGATGAAACTATCGAAGCGCCGCTCGGATCGACGAATGACGTTATCGCGTTCGAGGCGCCTCCGCACTCGACCATCACCATCGTCGTCAGCCCAGCGCCGCCGGCATCCTGACCCAATCATGAGCGCTCCCTGAGATCCGTCATTTCCTCCCCGGCCAGTCTGTCGCGCAGATCGTCTCCGAGCAGAGTGCAGGCGAGTACAGTGAGAATGAGCGCGATGCCGGGCGCCAATGCCACCCAGGGAGCCATGACGATCGCCTCTCGCCCCTCGGCGATCATGTTTCCCCAGCTAGGCCGCGGTGGTTGTATGCCCAGGCCGAGAAACGACAGCCCGCTCTCGAGAAGTATGGCGCTTCCCACGCCAAGCGTGATCGCCACTATCGCCGGGCCGAGAGCGTTGGGAAGGGCGTGACGCCAGAGAATGCGAAGCCGCGACGCACCAAGAGCAGTTGCCGCCTCGATGAAATCTCTGCGGCGCACACCCAGCAGGTCGGCGCGAACCAGGCGCGCTACCGCCATCCACCCCGTCGCCACCAGAACGATCACGACCATGCGAAGGCCCGGTTGCCAGAGCGCAGCTGCTACGAGCAGCAGCACCAGGCGCGGTACCGCCAACAGTGCGTCGCTCGACCACATCGCGACACGGTCCACTACTCCGCCCAGCCACGCCGCCATGGCCCCGATTCCGATCCCCACCAGGCCGGCAAGGAGTGACCCGGCCACTCCCACCGCCAATGACACACGCGCGGCGAGCATCATGCGCGCGAAGATGTCTCGACCAAAGCGATCGGTGCCGAGCAGGTGCAGATTACCCTCCGTGGAGCGCGCACCGGGCGACAGATAGCGGGTCCCGATCACGTCGCCGATCTCGGTCGGATCTACCGGTGCAAGCGGCGGAATCACCAGCGCACCCAGCAGCATCGCCGCCAGTACGACGATGGCGAATCGCGTGCGCCATCCGCGCAGCCACCGCGGCATCAGTCGCGTCTCCGCGGATCCAGGTACGGTAGCGCCAGGTCGGCGGCGAGGTTGGAGAAGATGACCGCCGCGCCAAACATCGCGGTCGCTCCCATTACGACCGGATAGTCCCGCGCGGCGATGGCCTCGACGATCGCCCGCCCCATACCTGGCCAGGCGAAGACCGTCTCCACGAATACGGCGCCGGCCAGCACACCGGGAAGTGCGAGTGCAAAAAGCACGACGATCGGCGCGGCAGCGTTCGGCAGAACGTGCCGCGTGTGGACGGTCCCCTCGCGAAGACCCTTCGCCCTCGCCGTCCGCACGAATGGAGCGCTTACGACGTCGGCGATGATCGTTCGCGCATAGCGTGCGATCCCTGCGGCACCAACTACCGTCAAGGTCACAACAGGCAGGATGGCGTGCCGCAGAACGTCGAGTGCCGCCGCCGCACCCCTCGCCTCACCGGCTGGATCCCTTACCCCGAATGCAGGAAGGCGTAGAGACTCGGGAAAACCCCAGACCGTCGCACCATAGGTGAACACCGCTACGAGCGCGAGCGCGAGCCAGTAGCTTGGCGCCGCGTAAGCGGCGGTTGCCGCAACCGTAAGACTCGTGTCGAGCCGGGTGCCGCGCCACGCCGCCTGTACGGCCCCGACAGCGATTCCGATCAGAAAGCTCAACCCGAGTGACACCAGCCCGAGGCCAAGGGAATATGGAAGGGCATCGCGGAGCACAGCAGCAACAGGCCTGTGATGCGAGAAGCTCTCGCCAAGATCGCCCTTGAGCACACCCCCCGCCCACCGTGCATATTGCTCCGGAACTGACCGATCCAGTCCAAGCGCCGCGCGCAGTCGCGCCACATCCTCGGCGGCCGCGCCTGGCGGGATGAGAAAGGACGATGGATCGCCCGGCGCCACCCTGAGCAATACGAAGGTGATCGTGAGAACCACCCAGAGCAGAACTATGGCTTCAATGAGCCGTCGAACGGCAAGATGCATCGCCTGATGATGCGCCTTGTAGCGACGGCGTCAACGGTGTGCGGCTCTGCTGCTCTCGGCATGATGCTGGCATGCGCCGGACCGGCCCGATCACCAGACACGGTGGTCTATGCGTCCGGAGCTGATCTCGAGTCCGCCAATCCGCTGGTCACCATCCACCCGCTCGCCCGCCAGGTACAACGTCACGTCCTGCTCGTCACCCTGGTGCGATATGACGCCACGCTCGAGCCCGTACCGTACGCTGCTCGCAGCTGGCGATGGTCCGATGATCGCACCGAGCTCACCTTCGAGCTGGTGCACGGGCTGCAATGGCACGATGGCGTTCCCACCACCGCCCGCGACGTTGCCTTCACCTTGGAGGCCGCACGCGATCCAGCCACCGGCTTCCCGAGATACGCCGATCTGGCCGACATCCAGAGTGTTCAAGCGATCGACGACCAGCAGGTGGTTATCCGGTTCACGCGACCACAGCGTACCTTTCCGGTAGTGCTGTGCGAGCTGCCGATCGCGCCCGAGCATGTCCTTGCAGCCGTTCCTCGTGACCGAATGCGTCAGGCTGACTTCGGCCGGAATCCCGTTGGGAACGGTCCATTTCGCTTCGTTGGACGAACGCCAGGGCAACGCTGGGTCTTCGAGCGCGACAGCACGTTTCCGGCGGAACTCGGCGGACCGCCGCAGCTGCGACGCCTGGTAATCGCGGTTGTGGACGAAGCCACTACCAAGTTCGCCGGACTCGTTTCCGGGTCGCTGGATGTCGCGGGAATCGCGCCAACCATGGCACATATGGTGGAACGCGACCCGACGCTTCGCGTTCTCGACTATCCGGTCCTCTTCTCGACGGCCGTCATCTTCAACATCCAGCGGCCTCCACTGGACGATGCGAGGGTGCGACGGGCGATCTCGCTCAGTTTCGATCGGGAGCGCATAGTCCAGGCGGCGCTTGCCGGCTTTGGCATTCCCGCCACCGGCCCCGTTCCTCCGGCGCACCCATTTGCGCTGCCGGATCTGCCAGGGGGAATTCCGGCCGGGGACGCTGCGGACTCGCTCCTCGACTCGGCGGGCTGGCGTCGGGACGCTTCGGGTTGGCGTGTCCGCGATGGTCGGCGGCTTGTGATCGAGATGCTGACAGTCGGTGGTGCCGACGCCGCTGCCGAACAGCTCCTCCAGGCGGACCTCGCACGGGTAGGCGTCCGACTGGAACTTCGGCAACGCGAGCTTGCGGCCTTTCTCGTCGAGGCGCGGTCACCGGATCGCGCGTGGGATGCCTTGTATACAGGTATCCCAGGCGATCTCTCGCTTTCCCATGTCGCCGCCATGTACGAATCCGCCCTGGCTGGGGGCGCGCTGGACTACTCCGGCTTCCACATGCCAGCGCTCGACGCGCTTTTCTCCGCGGTGAGGGGCGCACCCGAGGAGCGCGCCCGTTCGCTCTGGCATGAGATCCTGCGTGAGCTTGACAGCGCCGCGCCGGCAGCGTGGATCTATCATGCGCGCGGGGTGCAGGGATTGTCTGCTTCGCTGGAGGGTGTCGTGATGGATCTCCGCGGCGAGCTTGTTTCCATAGCGAGCTGGACTCGCGGCGAGCACCCCGCCGCGGTAGCCGCCGCAAGATGACTCTGCTGTTGTCGCCGGCAAAGTTGTCCGAGAGGCGTCGCATCGGAGGAAATACGCTGGCGCCGCTGGCCAGGTCGCTTGCAGAGGAACTGCGCCCGCTGGTCGACCGGCCGCCGGAGCCGCCAAGCCGAAAGGCGCAGCTCTCCCGGGAGGGCGGCAGGTGCCCTCGCGATGGCGCATTGCTGGAGTTCGACCCCTGGAGCCCCGATCGACATCGCTGCACGCTGTGCGGCGCGGTGCAGAGCGGCGAGCGCCACCACCTCTGGTGGGTGATGAGTCAGCAGCTCTGGATCGCAGAACGGGCTGTCATCGCGGCTGCGCTCAATCTGGTCACCGGCGAGGCGCGCACCGGTGCCTTCGCGAAGGCTATCCTGGAAGCCGTGGCGGAGCGGTACCTTGCACTTCCCAACCGCGACAATGTGCTGGGGCCCAGCCGCCCGTTCTTCAGCACGTACCTCGAGTCGATCTGGCTGATTCAGATTTGCGTCGCTCTCGATCTGCTCGAGATGGCTGGCGATGATGACTGGGCGCTGGGCGATCGCGTCCGGGAGCGAGTGATCGAGCCATCGGTCCAACTCATTGCCTCCTTCGATGAAGGATCCTCGAATCGTCAGGTTTGGAATGCCGTTGCCTGCATGGCTGCCGGTTCGCTGCTGGCACGGGAGGATCTCGTGGAGCTGGGCGTCCGTGGTCCATCGGGATTGTTGCACCACCTTGCGCATGGTCTTCTTGCGGATGGTACCTGGTACGAGGGGGAGAACTATCATCTGTTCGCGCATCGTGGGCTCTGGTATGGAGTAACCATCTGCGACATCGCGGGCATCGCGCTGCCGGAGCAGTTGATGGCGAGATTTGCGGAGGGATTTGCTACACCCCTTCTGACGGCGCTGCCTGACATGACCATGCCGTCTCGCCGCGATTCACAGTATGCGGTATCGCTCCGCCAGTGGCGCATTGCGGAATCGCTGGAGCTCGGATTGGCGCGCGGCTACGATGCGCGCCTCGCTGGCGGGCTATGGGAGTTGTACGAGAATGGTGGCCAGCGGAGGGATCCGGAGCGATGGCACTCGACGGCTGAGGTCGAGCGGAACGTGCCTGAGTCCGCGCTCAGGCGCGCTGATCTTGGCTGGAAGTCGCTGCTGCATGCACGGGAGCGGCTGCCGACGCTGAAGCCTCATCAGCACCACTCCGTGCTTCTGGAAGCTCAAGGGTTGGTGGTGCTGCGCCCCGAGCCCAACACATACGTCTCGCTGGAGTACGGAGAGCCCGGCGGAGGCCACGGGCATCCCGACAGGCTCGGTTTGGTGCTGGCCGTTGGCGAGGAGCGGTGGCTCGATGACCCCGGGACCGGGTCATATGTGGATCCATCGCTGTTCTGGTACCGCAGTACGCTCGCCCACAATGCTCCGCTTGTTGATGGCCGGTCGCAGCGGCCGGCTCACGGCGTGCTTTGCGCTTTCGATGTCTTCAGGAGGTACGCGTGGGCAGAGGCCGAACTCGCCGCACCGGCAGTGGCAAACGTGCGGTTCAGGCGAGCTGTCGTTACGACGGCTGAGTACCTGGTCGACCTGATCTCATGGGAAGCCGAAGATGCGCACATGGTCGACATCCCGTTTCACATACCGTACGACGCGGCGGCGCTTTCGTGGCACACTGGAGAGCTCGCCGGCAGCATGGACCCGTCCGATGGTTTCCAGTTTCTCAAAGAGATTGAAATGGCGAATGCAGGGGGAGGTGCCGTCCCTCTTGCCCTGGGCGAGTGGCAGCACATGCAAGGGGCGGCCCTGCTGCCGCTGCTGCCGGTTGCTGCGCGTGCCACGTGGTGGCGCGCCCGGACGCCAGGTCCCCCCCCGCCAGGAAGAGGAAAAGGCTCCGTGTTGGCGCTGCGCGCGTGGAGCTCGACGGGAGCTCTGGCATCGGTCTGGGCCTGGGGTGCTCGGCTGAAGGAGCTGGAGGGGACGGCAAATCGCATAGCGGTTCACCTGGAGGGACATCGCCGGCCCGATGTTCATGAGCGCCGTCCCGCCGGATGGAGCGTCACCCGACCGCGCACGATCGGTTTCTCGCGGGTGGAGCTTCGTGGCGTGCGTCAATCCGTATCGGCGGCTTCGCTCCAATCCGGCGCCGCATCGCGCGCCACACCGAACCCGGTGCCGCTGCGCGGCGATCAACCCTTTCACCGTACAATGGCAGTCGAGTCGTACCGCCGTTCGGAGGAGAGCTGGGAAGAAGCCGGTCGTCCCACGGCGACCGTTGACATCCACATCACCGACAACCAGCTGGTCATCGACGTGGTGGTCCGCAAGCAACCTCTAATCTTCCGGGTGCGGGATGATGACGCGCAGCTCGACAACGAGCATCCCGACATCCATCGCGATGGTGTGCAGCTGCATCTCCTGCCCGGCGGGGCCAGTGACCAGACCGCCTGGCTGCTGGTACCTGAGCCGAATTCCGGCACGGTCAGGGTGCGACGATCAGCCGGTGCATCGTTTTCGGAGCCTCGCGCCACATGGGACGAGCGGCCCGACGGCTACGCCATGAGGGTTTCTTTTCCACGGGAAGTACTTTCACGGTCGCACGACGCGACCTTCGGTCTCGATGTGCTGGTGAACGAGACCGGTCCGGACCGCGTACGTCGCCGTGGTCAACTGGTACTGAGTGGTGGGCGGAATGAATGGGTCTACCTGCGTGGTGACCGGCAACCTGTCGATCGGTTCCTGTACTTCAGGATCGACCATGGCTGAGCGGCCGGCCCTGGACGCCTGCGTGGTACTGTATCAGCCCCAGGATCCGGTGAACATTGCCGGCACCGTGCGCGCGATGAAGAACATGGGTGTCCGTCAACTCCGATTGGTGCAGCCGGCGTCGTATGACGCGTCGATGATCGAGCGCGTCGCGCATGGAACGAGAGATCTGGTACAGCGCATACGTCACTTCGACTCGCTGGACGAGGCCATCAGAGACTGCGTAAGCGTAGCGGGCTTCACGGCGCGCCGGCGCTCGGCCAAGCGCGAAGTGGTGACTGCACGTGAGTGCGCGAAGGAACTGGTCGGCCTGGCGGGGCACGGGCGGGTGGCCCTTCTATTCGGCCGCGAGGACCGCGGCCTTCCCAACGACGCGTTGGACCGTGCACACCTCGTCGTTACAATTCCCACCACCGAGCACGCGTCGCTCAATCTCGCGCAGGCGGTGTTGCTCGCCTGCTACGAGCTGCATCTTCAGGCCGAAGTGCTGACCAGAGGTCTGCTGCCGTCCCGCAAGGATGCCCCGCCTGCGTCTCAGGAGCAGTACGAACGCCTGTTCGCAGATGCGGAACGCGCTCTCACGGTGCTGGACTTTTTCAGGACGCGGTATCCGGAGCACATCATGCGCACCACGCGATCTCTCACATTCCGGGCCTCGCCCGATGCACGCGAGATCGAGCTGCTGCGGGCCATGGCGATCGAGGTGCAGCGCACGATCGAACGCGTGCGCCGTGACCGCCTGTGACGGGTCGAACAGCTCTCGGGTGCACCACCGGATGCAAAGCGTTTACCGGTGCGCTGGCTGTGCCGTGGTGAGGCCTGCTGATTGGCGCAGCCGCGCAGCTGCAATACTGCCGGGCGGCACCTCGACCGGCAGCAAGCGCCCAGCTGCGATCTATGGTGAAGGCGACACCTACCCCCCCACGCACTACGTGCGCGCGTCCGGTTGCCGTGTTACAGCCGCCGATGGGAGGGAGTTTCTGGACTGTACGATGGCGCTCGGAACCGTCGTATTGGGATACGCCGAACCGAGTGTAACCGAGGCCGTGGAGCGTGCCGTGCGCGACGGTCATGTTTCCGGACTTGCCCCCACGCTCGAGGTCGAGGTCGCCGAGCGGCTGTCCACGCTGGTGCCGTGCGCCGAGCGGGTGCGCTTTCTCAAGACAGGAGCCGAGGCTGTCGCCGCCGCGGTTCGCATCGCCCGGGCACACACGCAGCGTGATGTCGTAATCGGTTGCGGGTATTTCGGCTGGCTGGACTGGTGCAGCGATGCCGCCGGCGTGCCGCAAGGCGTTCGTCGCGATTATCGAACGATTCCATTCGACGACCAGGCAGCGCTGGAGGAGGCCGTAGCGGAGGCTGGTGAGGCACTCGCGGCAATCGTTCTCGAGCCGGTTATCGAACGCGAACCGGATCCGGCGTGGTTGAGCACGGCGAGGCAGGCCTGCGATCGGGTTGGCGCAGTCCTGATCTTCGACGAGATCAAGACCGGGTTTCGACTCGACACCGGCGGCTACCAGCGCCGCACCGGCATCACTCCGGATCTCGCGGTCCTCGGAAAGGCGCTTGCCAACGGATTTCCGCTCGCCGCACTCGTCGGTCGCGCGCGGACGATGGGGGCGCTCGACGGCAGCTGGGTGTCATCCACGCTGGCAGCGGAAGCAACCGCGCTGGCTGCCGCGGGCGCGGTAATCGATCGACACGAGCGCGAGGACGTCTGTGGGACGGTCGCGAGGAACGGCGCAGCCCTGCGTGCCGCGGTGGAGCGTGCCATTGCGCGCACCGGCATTGACGGGGTGCGAACAGAAGGGCTGCCGGAGATGTGGTGGGTGAGGTTTCCTCTCGATAGTGAGGCGACTCGCTTCGTTCGCGAGGGCATCGAGGATGGCGTTCTCTTCAAGCGTGGTGCGTACAACTTCGCTTCGCTGACACATCGCGCTCCTGAAGCGGAACTTGTCGAACGCGCCGCCTACAGTGCACTCGTTCGTGTGCTGGAGGCGCGCGCTTGACGTCGGCATCGGTGGGGTCGCTTGCCGGAGAAGCCCCGTTGGTGGATGTGCATGCGCACTTCCTTCACGCTGGGTGTGGCCGAACCGATTGGCGCGAGCGCAACGCATCGCGACTGCGTGCCGGCGAGCGTATCGGAATCAGCGTGCACGTCGCCTCCATCCTGGGGAGCTGGGGTCATACATCGCCCACCTATTTTCCCTCTCCGTCCGACCTTTCGGTCGCCAACGATGCGATGTTGGCGATTCAGAAGTCGGAGGGAGCGCGGGTACGCAGCTACGTCGCGGTCAATCCGAATCACACGGCTCATGCCCTGGCGGAGATCGAGCGGTGTATCGCCGCTGGCGCGATCGGCATCAAACTGGCAGCCTCCCGACGCGCCGATGACCCGCTCCTCGATCCCATTGCCAATGCAGCCGCGCAGCACTCGCTGCCCGTTCTTCACCACATCTGGCAGGACCGACGTCGCGACTGGCCCGGACAGGAGGCTTCCGACGCCGTGGAGCTGGCAGCGCTGGCTGCACGACACCCCAGCGTGACCTTCATTCTCGCGCACATTGGTGGAGGAGGGGACTGGGCGCACACACTCCCAGCGGTGGAGGAGCTGCCGAACATCTACCTCGACACATCGGGCAGCGGTGTGGATCGCAGCATGCTGGATCGCGCGCTCGCGTCGGTGGGGCCGCGTCGCCTTCTCTGGGGGTGCGATCTCACCATCGAGACTGGTCTCGCAAAGCTGTGGGCGCTCGAATTGGTCGGACTGTCCCCGCAAGAGCTTGAGCAGGTACGCTGGCGGAATGCCGCCGAGATCTTTCCTGCGCACGCCTTCCCCATACTGCGGCGGGGCCCTGCGCCATGAGCCACGTTGACGTGAACGCATTCGTGGGCGGTTATCCATTCCGGCATATCCCTCATCCGGAGCCAGCAGCTCTTGTTCGTGTGCTCGAGCGCGAAGGATTGCACGGTGCTTGGGTCGGCCACCTTCCATCAGCCTTCTTCCGAGATCCGGAGCCGGGAAACGAGGAGCTCTTCGCGATGCTCGCGGAACATCGCAGCGTTCTCAGCGCCGCGCCGGTCGTGCGTCCGGACTGGCCCGGGTGGGAGCGCCGCCTTGCGCGCGTCGCCGATTCGCGCGCCGCTGCGGTTCGTGCCTACCCGGCACAGTGGGGGCTCGGGCCACAGCATCCTGCGATGCGGCGACTTTCCGCCGCCTGCGGCGAGCTTGGGGCGCCCCTCCTGCTCACTGTTCGGTTCGAAGACTTGCGCCAGCGTCACTGGATGGACGGGGCTCCCGATCTGAGTGGTGCCGCAATTCGTGAGGCCGTGCGCGCAAGCGAACGTGTGCGCGTCGTTGTAGCGGGCGCTGGTCGCTCGCTCATAGAGGAAGTGTACTGGGGGCTCACTGCCGAGGAGCGATCACGACTCTGGTGGGACATCTCCTGGATTTGGGGCCCGCCGGAGGACCACCTGGCGCATCTGGTCAGAAGCATCGGTGCCGATCGGTTCGTCTACGGTACCGGGTGGCCGCTTCGGCTTGCGCAACTGCCCCGCGCCAGCCTCGCCTTGCTCGCCGATGAGCTTCGCGCGGCGCCGTTGGCGAATGCCGCTGAGATCGCCTTCGGGCCCGCGTCCCCATGACAGCCGTCTCGGCCAAGTCGTTGGTCGCGGTCACGCCCCGTCCCGAAAGTGCTGCTGGCCTCTTGCGCACGGTGGCAGTACACAACAACTTACCTCGCGACGCGGCCCATGTGAAGATTTTCACAAGAACGGCGCGTCTCACTCTTACTCGCTTTCACGACGCTTGATGACGACGAGGAGGAAGTGGCCGGCGATACCAGGGCTCTTCGTTCTGGCTGCCGCCGCCGTGATGCTGTCGGCCTACAGTGGCGCATCCTCTCCCCGCGGCCGGGCCCCCATACAGCCGGTTGCCTTTCCACACCCGGTTCACGTCCAGACGCTTCAGATGAACTGCCTGTTCTGCCACTTCTCGGCGGATAAGGCACCCGATCCCGGCATTCCGGCGGTCGGCACGTGCATGGGGTGTCACACCATCATTGGTCCCGACCGCCCCGCGTTGGACGACCGGCCCGCGTTCAGGAGCGATGCCATTGCCGAGCTCCAGCGCTACGCCAATGCGAACCTGCCCATTCCGTGGGAGAGAATACACCGCGTGCCGGCCTACGTGGTCTTCCCGCACATGCGGCACGTGAACGCTGGCGTCTCCTGCCAGACCTGCCATGGCCAGGTAGAGGAGATGGAGCGCGTGTACCAGGCCGAATCGCTGAACATGGGCTGGTGCGTCAACTGTCACGTCGAGCGCCAGGCTCGCTACGACTGCGCCGTTTGCCACTACTAATCCTCGCGATTGCATGAGCGATAAACCGGCCTCGACCGGCGTCCGCCGACGCGAGTTCCTCAAGGTTCTCGGCGCCGCCAGCGCGACGACCGCCGCAGTCGGCTGCTCCACGGAGGATGTCGGCAAGCTGATTCCCTATGTGGTCCACCCCGACCACACCACGCCCGGTGTTTCCAATTACTACGCCACCACGTGCCGCGAATGCGCGGCGTCATGTGGTATTCTTGCCGAAACCAGGGACGGGCGTGCGTTCAAGCTCGAGGGAAATCCCGCACACCCGCTCAATCGTGGCGCGTTGTGCGCACGAGGACAGTCGGCGGTGCAGGGACTCCTCAACCCCGACCGTTGGCGCGGTCCAATGGTGCGGCGTCAGGCGGGTGGTGATCTCGAACCAACCACATGGGACGAGGCACTGAGCGTTCTCTGGCAGCAGCTCTCGCAGCTGCGCGCTGCGGGGATGGCCGGTCAAGCGGTCTTCGTCAACCGACATGAGACGGGCGCCTTCCCTGTCTTCCTCGATGACTGGCTCACCGCCTTCGGCATCCCGAATCACCTCAGCGTCGACGCGCTCGCAGATGACGCCGTAATAGAAGCGAATCGCCAGGTGTATGGCGTAGCATGGCCGACATTCAACTTCGCCGCCGCGCGGTTGATAGTGTCTTTCTCCGCAGATTTCCTGGACGCGTGGGGCCCGACCGTACCACAGCAGCTCGCATGGGCCGACGCACGCGCACAAGCGGAGAATGCACCGCGCTTCGTGTACGTCGGTCCGCGCCGCTCTCTGACCGGTCTGAACGCAGACGAATGGATACCATGCCGTCCGGGCTACGAGCTCATGGTCGCGCAGGCGTTGCAGCAGGGTGGTGCTGCGCTCGAGCAAGCTGCCCAGCAGAGCGGGGCTCCGGCGGCGGCACTCCAGCGACTGGCTGAGGAGATCGCAACCACTCGACCTGCGGTCGTTCTGGCGGGCGGCGGCGGTGCGAATGCTCATGCGCTCGCGACGCATGCTGCGACATGGAATCAGATGCTTGGCGCGGTCGGGCCGATCGTCCGTACGGATGAGGCGGCGCTCGCCTACGACGGGATGACGCCGACTTCCGAGCTCATGGCGACCGTCCTTCGCATGTCGGCAGGGGAGGTTCCGTTCGTTGCCGTGCGCGGCGCGAATCCGGCCTTCGCCCTCCCCGCGCAGGCGGACTTCGCAGAAGCATTCGGGCGTGTTCCCTTCAAGGTCAGTTTTTCCAGCTATCCGGACGAGACGACTCTGATGTGCGATCTCGTTCTGCCCGATCACCACCCGCTGGAGTCCTGGGGATTGGCGCAGCCGATGCCCGGAGTGATCTCGATTCAGCAGCCGGCCATGGATCCCGTTTTTCAGACGCGTTCCACGCCGGACGTACTGATCGACATTGCGCGCCGCGATCAGGCGCTCGTCGCTCAGTTCCCACTGAGCTATCGCGACTGGATCTTCCAGAGATTTCCCGGGGGGATGCCGGCATTTACGCAGGCGGCCCCCAGCGGAATCGCTTCCGGGAGCATTGGACGCGCCTTGCCGTTGGCGGCCGCCGGACCCACGGCGGTTGCAGTTCCTGCCGCAGCACCACCAGCGGAGGGAGAGTTTTACTTCCTCGTCTACCCCTCGCCGGTACTGGGCGAGGGCGGAGCCAACAAGCCTTGGCTCCAGGAGCTTGCCGATCCGGTGAGCAAGGTGGCCTGGCAGAGCTGGGTCGAGGTGAACCCGCGCACCGCGCGCCGGATGGCAATCGAGAGCGGCGACATCCTCCAGATCGAGACCGTCGCCGGTCGCGTGGAAGCGCCAGCTTACATCTATCCCGGCATTCAGGAGAATACGGTCGCGATGGCGACCGGCCGCGGCCACACGGCCTACGGGCGCTTTGCCGAGAACATAGGAGCGAATCCAATGGTGGCCGTTCCAGTCACCTTGGACGCGCGACTGGGCGCGCACGCCTGGACGGTGAGCTCCGCCCGCGTCTCAAAGACGGGTCGCCACACGCTCCTCGTCACGACGGAAGGTTCGCCACGCCAACGTGACCGCGGTATCGGACAGGCCGTCACGGTGGCTGAGCTGCACGCCGGTGCGACTGATCCTCGGCACGCCGCACCCACGCAGCCCGGCGAGCCGGGTCCCGATGGACAGCACGCGCAACCGGAGGAGCACGGGGTCGGGCAGCCGTTTCAACCCGGTCTTCGGGCGCCGGTCGCGGCCGATGCGCAGGGCGCCCTCGTGGATCCCAACGCCCACCGCCAGGGCATGTACCGATTCGACCATCCCTCGGGGATGGCCAACCGCCGCTGGGCAATGACGATCGATCTTGCGCGATGCACCGGCTGCTCGGCGTGCGTTGTCGCCTGCTACGCCGAGAACAATATTCCCACCGTCGGTGCGCCATACCAGGCGCGCAACACGCCGGGCACGCTGGGCATGGCCGGTGGCAACATCCTCCGGGGCCGCGAGATGACGTGGCTGCGTCTGGAGCGTTACTGGGAAGGTCCGGCGGATGGCGGAGAGGACTTCGAAGCGCGCTTCGTTCCCATGCTCTGCCAGCATTGCGGCAACGCGCCC
>CAYXRS010000037.1:0-24651 GCA_964467195.1 uncultured Gemmatimonadaceae bacterium | reverse complement strand
ACTTCCCGGAGCCTACGTCGCCGGCGAGGACCACCAGGTCCCCGCGGCGGAGGCCGCCGCCCAGGAGATCATCAAGGCTGCGGAAGCCGGTCGGGACGCCCTCGCCCGTGCGCTCGCCATCTGCTGCCGCGTCTATGCGCAGCAGCAATCGGGAGAGCGGGGAAATGTCGGCGTGCCTGGTCATGCTGGGGCGCTGGGTTGGGTGCCTGCCGGCGAGCCGCTCGCTGGCTCCGCGCCCAGCGTCAACGCGAGTCGCTCGAGCTCGGCGCGGGAGGGAGTGTCAAGCCACTCCGCGGCGGCCAGAGCCAGCACGCGCACATTCTGGGCGAGCCTGAGGGTGTCCTCGCCTGCACTCGCATCCACGACGCGTGCCACGGGGATCCGCAACGCTGTGGGAAGGGCAAGGGCGGCCAGCCACGCTCTGGCAGCCGCCGCGCGCGTGACCCGCGCGGGGGGCGGGAGGCGGGAGGTCGGGAGCAATGCCGAGGCGAGGCGTGCCGCCATGAGGCAAGCCAGGGCGCATTCGCGCTCTCCGCCCAACGCACCGCGGCCGGCCTGCGCAGCCAGGGCGCGGAACGCGAAGCGAAGTCGGGCCAGCGCATATGCTGGGGTGGGCGCGCCCGGAGTGATCACAACGCCAATGTATGCTTCGGGGCCCCGTCCGTCAGCGCGCGATCGCCACGAATCGCGGCGTTGCTACGCCATTTTCTCCCGGCTACATTCCGCTCAATGGCGCCACCGGTGAAGACCATTCTGTGGGTAGATGACGAAGCGGACCTCCTCGAGTCGCATCGCATCTTCCTGCGCGAGAAGGGCTTCGAGGTCGATTCGGCGACCAATGCCGATGACGCCGTGGAGATGGTCCGGCGCCGTTCCTACGGTCTGGTCCTGCTGGATGAGCAGATGCCCGGCAAACGCGGACTGGAGGCCTATCGGGAGATCCGCGACCTGGATCCTCTCGTTCCAATACTGATGGTCACGAAGAGCGAAGAGGATGCGATCCTTCGCGAGGCCATTGGCATGGATGTTCGCGACTATCTCGTGAAGCCCATCAATCCGCGCCAGGTGCTCACTGCCGTTACCCGCGTGCTCGAAGGGCCGCGCATCCGTCAGCAGGCCATTGCGCGCAAGTTTGTGGATCGCTTCCGCTCGCTGGAGCTCGAGCGGGAGCGCACACTCGACTGGCGGGGGTGGGTAAACCGCTACAGTGAACTAGTGGACTGGGACATCGAGCTGGCTGAAGCGGGAGAAACCAGTCTTTACGAAGCGCTCCAGGCACTCTATCCCGATCTTCGGCGCGAATTTGCGGAGTTCATGCGTGTCGCCTATCCGCAGTGGCTTCGTCATCTCGAAGGTGACCGCCCGCCGTTGTCCATTGATGTCGTCTCTGAATTCGTCGTTCCCGCGTTGGAGCATCGCGGGTCGGTACTTTTCGTCGTGATGGATTGCATGAGACTGGATCAGTGGCGCGTGCTTCAGCCTCTGCTCGCGCCGCTGTTCGATATCGAGGTGTCCTATCACTTCGCTGTGCTGCCGACGGCGACGCCGTACTCCCGAAACTCGCTTTTCAGCGGTCTCTTCCCGGGCGAGATCGCGGCGCGCTTTCCCGATCTCTGGGGAAGTGGAGAGCGCGAGGATGAGTCGCTCAATGCGCATGAGCACGAGCTGCTGCGTCACCACCTTCGTGAGCTGCAGCTGTCGATGGCTGTCCGTTACGAGAAGATCACCAGCTCGGCGGAAGCGGACGAGCTGGGTCGGAGGGTTGCGTCCGCGGTAGCGGGGGAGGGCATCGGCGCGTTCGTCTTCAACTTCGTGGATCTGCTCACGCACGGCCGCAGCGAGTCTGCAATCCTCTATGAGGTGGCGCGCGACGAGATCGCTTTGCGCACGTTGTCGAAGCAATGGTTCGAGCGATCATCGGCGTTTGCGCTTCTTCGGGAGGCAGCACGGCGCAACGTGCCGGTCATAGTCACGAGCGATCACGGCTCCATTCACTGCAATACGCCCGCTACCGTTTTCGCGAAGCGCGACGCCACCCACAACCTGCGCTACAAATTCGGTGAAGATCTCCGCGCCGAGCGAGCGGAACAGGCGCTCCTCTTCACCAACGGCGATGACCTGCGGCTCCCATACCGTGGCGTTGGCCGCAACACCCTGCTCGCCAGCGGGGACACTTTCTTCGTCTACCCTACCAAGCTGAGGGAATACCAGACCCGCTACCGGGGCTCCTTCCTCCACGGCGGTGTTACGCCCGAAGAAGTGATCCTGCCCGTCGCGCTGCTCACCCCGCGCAAATAGGTGGGCTTCTACGGCAGGCTGTTCGGTTTCCTCCGCCCGCACACCACGCGGATGGCGGGAGCAGTCGGGAGCAGCATCCTGGCCGCCGGACTCGACGGCTTTGCGTTCGCGCTCCTGATACCCTTCCTGAACGCGCTGTTCGGGCAGCCGTTGCTGCCCATTGATGCGGGCTGGGTTAACGAGTTCCTCACGCGAACGATCGGTGCGCTGCTGAATCCGGCCGACCCGATGGGCTCGTTGCGCAACGTGATCGCCATTCTGCTCATCACCGTCACCGTGAAGAATTTCTTCGTCTGGGTGGCGGGAACGATGGGAGCGCAGCTGCAGGAGTACGTTACGCGGGACCTGCGCGACGCCGTCTACCGGCACATGCAACGCCTGCCGATCGCCTGGTTCACGCGGGTGCGCACAGGCCAGATCATGTCGCGGATTCTCTCGGACACCGATCAGACCAAACAGCTGATCACGGCCCTCGTCACACAGTCACTGCAGAACATGGCGATGGTCGCCGTCTATATCTTGATTCTCTTCGACATCTCCTGGCAGCTCACGCTCGTCGCGCTCGTGGTAGCACCGGGCATCACGGCTGCGCTACAACCCTTGCTCAAGCGCCTGCGCACTGGTTACCGGCGGCTTCGTAACGAGCACGGCGAAATGATGAGCGTACTACAGGAGAGCGTTAGCGGTATTCGTCTCGTGAAGTCGTCCGGGGCCGAAGGCTACGAGGAGCGCCGTTTCGTGGGCGCCAGCCATTCGTATTCGCGCGGACTCGTACGCATGGCGCGCATCGCCTTGCTCGCCCAGCCGATCACTGAAACGCTCGGCATGGTCATCGTGGCGCTGCTGCTCGGCTTCGGGGCGCATCTGGTACTCGTGGAACAGTCGCTTCAGGCGTCGCAGTTCCTGGTGTTCATTGCGCTCACCATGCGGCTGCTGCATCCGATCAAGCAGCTCTCGCAGATACCTGCCACTGCACAAAGTGCGTTCGCCGCCGCGGACCGCCTGTTCGAAGTTCTCGATACCCGCACGGAAACACAGTGTGACGAAGGAACGCTGGAGGTCGACGGTTTTCGGGATGCACTCGTCTTTGACGAGGTGCACTTCGCCTATGAAGACGAACCGGTGCTCGAGGGCATAACTTTCACCGCCCGGCGCGGTGATGTGATCGCGCTGGTGGGTGCCAGTGGCGCGGGGAAGAGTACAATGGTGGACCTCATACCGCGCTTCTACGAGCCGACGACAGGCCGGATTCTGCTGGACGGGGTGGATTCCCGCAAGATCAGGCTGGATTCGCTGCGATCGCTGATGGGGATCGTCAGCCAGGAGACGGTCATTTTCAACGACACGGTCAGAAGCAACATTGCCTACGGCGCCGCTGAAGGTCGCTACTCACGGGTCGACGTCGAAGAGGCCGCGCGGGCGGCGAACGCGCACGATTTCATCGCTCAGCTGCCCCAGGGGTACGAGACGCAGCTGGGAGAACGCGGGACGCGGCTCTCTGGTGGGCAGCGACAGCGCATCGCGATCGCCAGGGCGCTCCTGATCGATCCGCCGATCCTCATCCTCGACGAGGCGACGTCGGCGCTGGACACTGAGTCCGAACGGCTGGTCCAGGAGGCCATCGATCGCCTGCTGGAGGGACGCACTGTGTTCGTGATAGCGCACCGGCTGTCCACCATTGCTCATGCCACCGAGATCCTCGTGCTCGACAGCGGCCGCATTGTCGAACGCGGCAGGCATGTCGACTTGCTCGAGCGTCGAGGAGTCTACTACCGCCTGCACGAGATGCAGTTCCGCGACCGCGCTTCGCCGGTACCGGCGGGCTGACATGCGCATCCTGTTTTACGATGGCGTTGGGGCATGGACCGGTGCGGCGCGTGTGTTTGCCCGTGCCGCGCACGGCCTTGCGTCGCTCGGTCATCAGGTCACCTTCGTGTGTCCACCCGAGTCGCGTCTCGAGCGTCACCTCACCTTCGGCAGTTTCGAGATAGTCCCCGTTCCCCCGGTCGCCGGAGCTTCCGCCGCCTGGAGACTTCACCGCGAGCTCTCCCGGCGCTTCGTGGAAGTCGTGTTTGTGAGCAGCGCCCGTGCGCACGTCCTGGCCGCCTTCGCGGCGCGCATGGCCGAACGTGCCGCGATAATCCGGCGCATTGGTCACGGGGAAACGCTGCGACCCGAAGGACCGCTGGCGCTGCGTCTCACCGCAACCGGATTTCTCTTTGCAGGCGAGGATGAGTTGCGCCGCTCGAGAATGCCGCGTGCCGCGCGCCTGGAGCCCCTGGTAGTACCGCTAGGGGTGAGTCCGGATGGCTATGCCGATGTGCGCCCCGCGCCAGCATTCATGATGAGCTCGCCCGACACGGGCGTACGCCACGTCGTGTGCGTCTACGAACCAGCGGCTCGGATGGCGGCAGCCACGGTGATGCGCGTAATGGCGATGCTCGCCGAGCGTCATCGTGACATTCGGCTCACCGTCGTGGGAGCGGGCTCCCAATCTGACGACCTGCGAATGCATGCCGCGTCGCTGCGGATCAATGGACGCGTCACCTTCCTGGGCGCGCGCGACGACGAGCTGGAGGTGTTGCGAACTGCGGAGCTGGGCTGGGTGGCAGCCGCCGGCGATGCTGGAGCGTGGGCACTCCTCGATTTTGCCGCGCTCGGTGTACCGGCGCTCGCCGAGAGGAGTTCGCTGTCCCGCCAGTACATCGCCGACGGCATCAGCGGTCTCCTGCTGCCACCCGGGCAACCCGCCGATGCCGCCGGGATGGTGGCGCAGCTCCTCGCCAGTGCGGAGGGCCGTCAGGCGATGGGGGCCGCGGCGCGCGCCCGTGTTCACCGGGAGTTCGGGGAGGAGGAGATGGTGGCCTCCTTCGAGCGCGCGGCATTGGCGGCGGGAGACCGCACGAAATGGTAGCCGCCGCACAACCTGCCGCCTTGCGCCCGACAGTAGTCCACCGCGCTCAGTACGTCGCGCTGCGTGGCCTGATCGGGGGGTTGTCCGCACTCCCGATCACAGCTGCGTCGGCGATCGGTGCGCGACTGGCGCGACTGGGTCGATGGCCGCTCGGCATCCGCCGCCGGGTGGTCGAACGGCAGCTCGCTGCGGCATTCCCTCATATGTCGGCGTCCCAGATCCGCGACCTTTCACGCCGCTCATACGAGCATCTCGGGCGCCTCACAGTAGAAACGGCGCTCCTCCCGTCGCTCGGACAGAACGGCGTGCTCGATCTTTTCGAGGGCGTTGATGGCTGGGAGCTGGTGGAACAGGCCGTGGGGGCCAGTCGAGGCCTGCTCTTCATGACTGGCCACATCGGAAACTGGGAACTAGCCGGCGCGTACGTTGCGGCTCGTGGCGTGCCTCTGGATGTGGTTGCCCGCAGAATGGGCAACCCGCTTTTCGACGGCTATCTCACACGCACCCGGGAACGCGTGGGTATGAGCGTGGTTTACGACTCCGATGCGGTGCGTCGGCTTACGCGAACGATTCGCGACGGTGGCGCGGCCGCACTGCTCGCCGACCAGGGTGTCAAGAATCTCTCGTCCACCTTCGTTCCCTTCTTCGGTCGACCCGCCAGAACTCCACGGGGTCCTGCCCTGTTCGCGATCCGGTGGGACGTGCCCCTGCTCTTTGCCGCCGCGCTTCGCCAGCGGAGCGGAAGATATCGTTTCTGCGTCGAGCCGCTGATGGTGTCGCGGACCGGTGACCGCGAACTCGATGTGGACACAACCGTTGCGAATTACACGGCGGTGCTGGAGCAATGGGTGCGCCGCTATCCTGACCAATACTTCTGGCAGCATCGGCGCTGGAAACGGCAGCCGCCCGATACGCCGCGTGAGCTGCGCGACCCGAGCCGCTAACGATGAGCGAGCCGAGATCCCTCACCGGTATGATCTGGTTGCGGCTGCGGCGCGACCCACGCGCACTATTGGGCATCGTCGTGGTCATGCTCCTCATCTTTGCCGCCATCGCCGCGCCACTGATCGCGCGACACGATCCTGTTCGCATTGACCTGGTGCGTCAGCTCGAACCTCCGTCGGGAACGAACTGGCTGGGCACCGACATCCAGGGACGCGATGTCTGGTCGCGCCTCGTCTTCGGCGCGCGCATCTCGCTGGCAGTGGGACTGATCTCCCAGGGGATTGCACTGGCCCTTGGGTTGACAATGGGCCTGCTGGCGGGCTACTACGGCCGTTGGGTGGATGAGCTGATCATGCGGCTTGCTGACGTCACCCTTGCCTTTCCCACGCTGCTCCTGCTCATCGCCATGGTGGCGGCGCTCCAACCGTCACTCATCGTCGTTTTCGTCACGATTGGTGTGGTCGGGTGGGCCGGCATGGCGCGGCTTGTTCGCGGACAGGTTCTGGTGGTGCGGCAGCTCGAGTTCGTGCAGGCGGCGCGCGCACTGGGTGCTCGCGACCGCCGCATCATCGGACGCCATGTCCTCCCCAGCGTGCTTGCCCCCGTGGTGATCGCCGCAACGCTCGGTATGGCCGGAGCGATCATGGCTGAGGCCGCGCTCTCTTTTCTCGGGCTCGGCGTTCAGCCGCCAGCGCCCAGCTGGGGTGCCATGATCGCCGATGCGCGCGATCTGGCGCAGCTTCGCAGCGCGCCCTGGACGTCGCTGTTCCCCGGACTTGCCATCGGTGCCACTGTGCTCGGCTTCAACCTTCTGGGCGATGCGTTGCGCGACGCACTGGACCCGCGCTATCTCCAGCTCGCTGCCGGAACGACGCAGCCGGGAGGGGCCGTGTGAGCTACGACGTGGAGGCGTTGCGCGCGACCGAGTTTCCGTGGACCACGGCAAGTGACACGATCTATCTGAATCACGCTTCTACGGGGCCGCTTCCATCCCGCACTGTCGAGGCACTCGCCCGCTTCAACGCGCTGCGCGCCGAGCCTCACCGCATCAGTCACGAGGAGCAGTTCGGAGTGCTCACGGCGGCGCGGGAGCGCTGCGCCCGGCTGATCGGGGCGGCCGTGAGGGAAATCGCTCTCATGGTGAATACCGGCTACGGCATCAACCTGGCGGCACGCGCGCTTCCGCTCAGAGCGGGTGATGTGGTAGTTGCGCCCGATGGGGAGTTTCCGGCCAACGTCTATCCCTGGATGGCGCTGGCCAAACTGGGGATCCGGCTCGAGCTCATCCCTCTGCGCGATGGACTCCCGGACGAGGACGCGCTGGTCGCCGCAATCGAACGTCCCGAGGTGCGCGTCTGCGCGGTGTCCTGGGTGTCGTTCTCAACGGGAGCGCGCGTGGACCTTCAGAGGCTCGGCGACGCCTGCCGCGTCAGCGATTCCTACCTGGTCGTGGATGCGATTCAGGGACTTGGGCCGGCCACGCTCGACGTTCACGATTGTCCGATTGACGTTCTGGCGTGCGGCGCACAGAAGTGGCTGCTGGGACCGTGGGGAACCGGCTTCGTCTACATTCGCGACGATCTCGTCACTTCCATGGATCCTGTGGACGTGTCCTGGATGGCTACACGCGCATCAGAGGACTTCACACAACTGGTGGACTACGATTTCACTCTTCTGGGAGATGCCCGTCGGTTCGAGATGATCACGCTCCCTTTCCAGGATTTCGCCGGTCTGAGCGCGAGTCTGGATCTGCTGTTCGAACTCGGACCGGCCGCTGTCGAGCGGCACATCACCAAGCTGGCAGATCAGGCTGTTCGCTGGGCCGACGCTCAGCCAGGAGTGCGTCTCGTCACATCGTCCGAGGCAGCGCGCCGCGCCGGCATCATCGCACTGGCGCCGCCCGACGCCGCGAGCGCATCAGCGCGACTCCATGCTGCGGGAGTCGTACACTCCATTCGCGAGGGCGCGATTCGTCTCTCACCCCACTGCTACAACACGCCACAGGAGCTCACGAGGGCGCTCGAGCTCCTGGAGCGCACTGGCTGACCGTCAGCGATCCCGCAGGAGTGTGAGAGCGTAGTCTCGAGCGCCTTTCCGCAGAAGCACGTATCCGCCATGCAGCCGCTGCTCCATACCGAGCATTCGGTCCGCGGCGGTCAGCCTGGCTCCGTTCACGTAAAGGCCACCCTGCTCGAGCAGCCGCCGCGCCGCGCCCTTGGACGGTGTCAGCCCGCAATTCGTGAACAACTCGAGCACGTCCACGCCATCCGCCGGTGCCGGCAGTTCCGCAAACGGCACCTCGCGGGCCAGTGCTTCCAGCGCCGACACGGAAAGGGCCGCCGGATCACTCCTACCGAAGAGCAGTCCGGACACCTCGGCAGCCACCCGTGCCGCCTCCTCGCCATGTGCGCGTGCGGTGGCGTCGCGAGCGAGGGCCTGCTGCGCACCGCGCCGCTCTGGGTGCGCCCGCAGCTCTTCCTCCAGTCCCTCCACCTCCTCGCGCGACATCAACGTGAAGTAGCGCAGATACCGACCCGCGTCCGCGTCAGACGTGTTGATCCAGAACTGATAGTATCGGTAGGGGCTCGTTCGGCCGGGATCGAGCCAAACCGCTCCCGCTTCCGTTTTTCCGAACTTGACGCCACTGGCGTCGGTTACCAGTGGAGATGTCAGTCCGTGCGCCTCCGCCCCATCGGCGCGGCGGATGAGCTCCACCCCAGTGGTGATGTTCCCCCACTGGTCGCTCGCGCCGATTTGCAGGGTTGCGCCCTCGCGCCGGTGGAGCACCAGGTAGTCATAGGCCTGAAGGAGCATGTATGAGAACTCGGTATACGAGATCCCTCCCTCCAGCCGCGAGCGAACCGAATCCTTAGCCAGCATGTAGTTGATGCTGAAGTGCTTACCTACATCTCGCATGAACTCCACGGCCTGCAGCGTAAGAAGCCACTCCGCGTTGTCAACCATGAGGGCCCCGTTCGGCCCGGCGAAGTCCAGATACCGATCCATCTGCGCACGAATCGCCCGAGTGTTGGCCGCCACCGTCTCGCGGGTGTGAAGCTGGCGCTCGATCGTCTTCCCACTGGGATCTCCGATCATCCCCGTTCCGCCGCCCACGACGACAATCGGCCGGTGGCCCGCCAACTGGAGGCGGGTGAGGTTCATTAGCGGCACGAGGTTCCCAACGTGGAGGCTGGGCGCCGACGGGTCGAAGCCGGCATAGACCGTGACCCGATTGGTGGCGAGGTACTCGGGAAGCCCTTCGGTGTACTGATGTACCAGCCCGCGCCAGCTGAGATCGTCTAGAAAGGAGCCACGGTGGGTCATGGCGGGTAATGATAGATGGCCCGCGCCATGATGTCACCTGACGCGTTGAGACCGCCGGCTGACTGGGCTAACTTTAGAGATTGCATTCGACTGGACCACCCGAGGAGGAGCGCTGTTGAGATCTGGACCCTCTCGCCACGACAAGGCTGATAAGGACGCGAGGAAGCGTCGCCGGCGTGTGCCGGCCGTGCTCACGCGGCGATTCTGGGGCGCTCGCCCCCGACTGGCCCATGCGATACTGCTGGTGGCTGTGTTCGGGACTGCTTTCGCAGCCGGCATCGCCTACGCCTCCTGGGCGCTCGTGTGCCGCGGCGGTGCATGCCCATCGGTAGCCATGCTGGAGCAGTTCACCCCGCCGCAGACATCCAAGCTCTTCTCCGTGGACGGCCGCTTCATCGCCGAGGTTGGGGTGGAGAGGCGTACCCTCGTCTCGCTGGACGAGATCCCGAAGAACGTACGGGATGCATTCATCATCACGGAAGACAAGCGCTTTTACGGGCACGCGGGCATCGACTGGGTGCGCGTCTTTGGCGCTGCTGCGCGCAATCTTATGAAGGGCTCGTACGCGGAGGGCTTCTCGACGCTCAGCATGCAGCTCGCGCGTAACGTTTTTCCCGAGAAGCTGACCCGCGAGAAGACGCTGACGCGCAAGCTTCGTGAAGCGAAGGTGGCGCGTGCCATCGAGGCGTCATACCGCAAGGACAAGATCCTCGAGCTGTATCTCAACCAGATCGACCTCTACGGAGCGTACGGCATCGAGACGGCCTCCCAGCGGTACTTCGGCAAGTCGGTGCGCGATCTCAATCTGGCGGAGGCGGCAACTCTGGCGGCGATTCCCAAGGCGCCGGCGCACTACAATCCGCGGCGAAATCCCGAACGCTCCATTCAGCGACGGAACACGATCATCGAGCTGATGCGCCGCGAGGGTGTGATCACCAGCGAGGAAGCCCGGCTGGCGAGCTCCTATCCATTGCGTCTCGCACGCAAGGAAGAGACAGGCGGGCTTGCACCCTATTATGTGGAGTACGTGCGCCAGCAGCTGGATCGCCAGTTCGGGCAGAGCCTTTACCGCGACGGCTTGCAGATCTACACCACCCTCGACTTCGACATGCAGGGGGCAGCGGAGCGGGCGCTCGAGCAGCAGATCCGGGCGATCGAGGAGGGCAAGTTCGGACCCTACAGGCAGCCCACTTACGAGGAGTACATGGCGCGCATGGCCGAGGGCGGTGAGAGCGGAAGCAACTCGCCGTATCTTCAGGGCGCTTTGATAGCCATGGATCCCCGGTCCGGCGCCATTCGAGCCATGGTGGGCGGACGTGACTTCGATGATTCGAAGTTCAATCGCGCTACCCAGGCACTACGGCAGCCAGGCTCCACCTGGAAACCGGTCGTATACGCGGATGCCATTCGGCACGGGCGTGCACCATCATACATCCTGCACGACGTGCCAGTCGCAGTTCCACAGGTTGATGGTACGCAGTGGACGCCCCAGAACTACGATCGCCAGTTCGAGGGAGCGCTTGCCATGCGGCGTGCGCTTTTCCAGTCGCGCAACATTCCCGCCGTGCGCATGGGCATGGAGCTTGGCGAGCCGAGCGTCATCGACATGGCGCGGCGGCTTGGCGTCACCACTCCGATTCCGCCGTATCCGTCCATCCACCTGGGCGCGGCCGATGTCTATCCGCTCGAGATGGTGGCGGCGTACACGGCATTCGCCACGCTGGGCACCCGCGTCGCGCCGTTCTCCATCGTGCGCGTAGAGAATGCGCGCGGTGAGGTGCTGTGGGAGTCCACCCCGCAGCGTTATGAGGTGATGTCAGCAGAGGAAGCCTGGCTCATGACAGACATGCTGCGCGATGTCGTGCGACGCGGCACCGCGTTCAGTTCGGTCTGGAACGGGGGCTTCCGACACCCGTCTGCCGGAAAGACGGGCACGACCAACGATGGCACCGATGTCTGGTACATCGGGTACACGTCGGACCTGGTGACTGGGGTCTGGCTCGGCTTCGACCGGCCCAAGCGCATCATGGCGAACGCACAGGGCGGCCGTTTGGCCGCACCGGCATGGACTGCGTTCATGAACGAGGTGTACAGCACCCGACCGGCTCCTTCGGATTGGCCGAGGCCCGACGGCATCGTGGTGCGCGAGGTGGATGCGGCTACCGGGCTGACGAGCAGTCCATACTGCCCCGCTGACCGTATCATTACCGAATACTTCATCTCCGGGACGGAGCCGTTCCGTGAATGCTACATCGAATCGCCATTCGATCTGGGTGGTGACGAGTCCACCGACACGCGTGTGCGGCCCGGAGCCGCCGCACAGCCCACCCGAAGCGATTCTGGTCGCGTGGTGCCGGATCCCTTCAGGCTGCCGCGATGAGCTGGGAGCCGACGGACTGTCACGCGCACACCGTGCTCTCCGATGGACGCCTCACCGTCGCGGAGCTAGAGCGGATAGTTCGAGGCAGGGGCGTCCGCCCCAGCGTTTCCGACCACCTGTCGGCGGACCTCCACTATCACCGCCGCACAGTGGACAGCGTTCGCGACTACCTGGACATACTCGAACGACACGATGTTCTGCGCGCGGGCGAGTTCTGCTGGCACGACGACCTCTGGCGCTCCATCCCACCAGAGGTCGTCTCGCGTTTTACCCACTGGCTCGGATCGGTGCACGCCGTCCTCCTGCCCGGAGGTGGCGTTCACAACGTCTTCCGCAACGATCTGCCCACGGATGTGGGGCCGGAGGCATACATGCGCTTTCACGTGGAGAACGTGGAGCAGCTCGCACGCGAGATGCCCGTGGACATTCTCGCGCACCCGACACTGCTGCCGTTGCCGTTGCGAAGCATGGACGCCCATGAGCTCTGGCCTGAAGAGCTGGAAGATCGGCTCGTCACTGCACTGGCTCGCTCGGGGATCGCGTTCGAGATCTCCAACCGCTATCGGCCCCACGAGCGGCTCGTTCGCCGAGCCTGGCAATCCGGGGTGCGGCTTTCGCTCGGCTCTGATGGGCATACTGCAGAGCAGGTGGGCGATGTGCGCTTTCCCTTGGCACTCATAAGGGCGCTCGGTGTGCCGGAAGACGAACTCTATGATCCAGCGACGCACGGCTCACGAACGCAGATGCCGTCCGCCGCGACGCCACGGTGATTCGCTACCACGCCAGCTGGATCCTTCCGGTTTCGATGCCGGCGGTTCGCGACGGCACGGTAGCTGTGGACGAGCATGGGCGTATTGCCTTCGTCGGCCCGCGCAGCGCGGCACCACCGGGTGAGGATCGCGACCTCGGCGCAGTGGTGCTGATGCCGGGACTGATCAATGCCCATTCTCACCTCGAGCTCACTGCCATGCGCGGGTTCCTCGAGGATCTGCCTTTCCGTGATTGGATTCTTCGTTTGCATCGCTCCAAGCGGGCCGTTCTCACTGACGAACGCCTGCTTCACTCGGCGTGTGCGGGGATTGCCGAGGGTCTGCTTGCGGGCGTCACGACCTATTCCGACACCTGTGACACCGGCGTAGCCATGAGCGCGATGCTCGCGATGGGCGTGCGTGGGCGTGTGTATCAGGAGGTATTCGGTCCGGATCCCGCCAACTGGCAGGGGGAGCTGGACGGGCTGCGCGGGAAGGTGGAACAGCTCCGCGCGCTCGGCCACGGCGGCGCTGACGCGCTCGTCGACGTGGGGATCTCTCCACACGCGCCCTACACGGTTTGCGATGATCTGTTCTCCGCTTCGGCATGCTACGCGGAAGAGGAGCGGCTGCCCATGGCCGTGCACATCGCGGAAAGCGAGGAGGAGCAGGCGCTGGTGTCCGAGGGTACCGGTGTCTTTGCCGAAGGGTTGCGCCTGCGCGGCATATCGGTGGTGCCGCGCGCCGCATCGCCCGTGCGGCTGCTCGCGCGGCTGGGCGTGCTGGAAACGAAGCCCCTTCTCATTCACTGCGTGCGAGTGGATGAGGGGGATCTTCAGTTGATCGCACAGTCCAACAGCACAGTAGCTCACTGTCCTGTGGCGAATGCCAAGTTGGGACACGGCATTGCGCCGGTCGCACGCATGCTCGAGATGGGTATCGAAGTGGCCTTGGGTTCCGACAGCGTGGCAGCCAACAACAGGATGGACCTTCTCGAGGAAGCGCGCGTCGCGTGTCTCATGCAGCGCGCGGTGGTTCGGAGTCCTGCCGTTTTGCCACCCTCCGCGGCCATCGAGATGGCGACACTCGCATCAGCTCGTGTGCTCGGACTGGAACACCGGGTTGGTTCGCTGGAGCCTGGAAAGGATGCAGACCTCACTGCGTTCTCGTTGGTGGCGCTGCGCGGGCAGCCGGTGGACGACCCCCTCGCTTCCCTGGTGTTCTCGCTGGGTGGGAGTCGGGCGCGACTCGTCACCGTGAAGGGAAGGGAGTTGGTCAGGGACGGCGAACTGGTGGTGCAGGACGCCGATTGGCTCGTCGCGGAGATGGTTAAGGTAGGGCGGGAGTTGCGTCGTTGGCTGGTCGACAATCCTCATCTCGAGCCGGCACCTCGGCATTAGGGAGGCCGTCGCTCGACGGAGGTTGGATGGGGTCGGCTCGGGAGCCCCGGCGTGGCTGCCGGCACGCTGGCGCGCCGACGGTCCACCGCATTATCATATAAGGAGATACCCGCGGCCGCGACACGCACGTTCCTGGGCGCCGCGCGGCTGGCGGAGGGTATATCGTTAGTGCAGTCGTCTTCCGGGGCGCGTCCTCCGAGGCGCGCCTGGTCGGCCCGAACAGGGTTGACCGAGACGCTCACCTGTCCGGAGTAGCCTGTGATCCTCGGTTGTCTTGCCCTCAACGCGTCGTTCGAGCCACTGACCATGGTGCCCATGCGTCGGGCGCTCCGGCTCGTCCTCGACGGCAAGGCAGAAGTGGTCGAGGCGGATGCGGAGCGAGTTGTTCGTTCCGAGCGGTTGCGCTTGCCGAGGCCGCTGGTGATCCGGCTGGTGCGATTCATCCATGTACCCCGCCGTTTCCGGCGGCAGGTCACCAACACGTTTCTATTCGCCCGCGACCGTTATCGCTGCCAGTATTGCGGTCGGATGCAGCTCGAGCTTCGCCCCCGCGAGTCTCTCACGCGCGACCACGTGGTGCCGCTGTCGCGTGGCGGGACGAATGATTGGACGAATGTGGTTACTTCCTGCAGCCCTTGTAACACGCGCAAGGGGAGCCGGCTGCCAGACGAAATCGGGATGCACCCTCTCAGTCATCCAGTGGAACCGCACTTCGTCCACCTTAGCTGGGCGGTGCGACGCCTCACACCGATTCAGGCGAAGTACATACGCATGTTCTACGGCGAGGAGCTTCTGCATCACCTCGAGGTACTCGAGCGGCGGCACTAACAGGGGACCGGTCACCGAACCGGTCCCTCGTTGAATCTAGTCCGGCCGGAACGTGCTCGTGCGCGCCTCATACTGTCGGGTCTCGCTGCCGAGAAGGCGCACCACGAACGTGCGCACTCCCCGCGTGACGGCGGTTCCCGGATTTCGCTGGCCGCGAACCGCCGGACGCAGTTCACCCCGTAACCAGCGCTCCACTTCATCCAGGTCGCTTACTGATATCACCGACACGACCATGATGGCGGTGTAGTAGTGACGGTCGCGCCGGCGGGGCGGAGTGATTGGCGCCTGAAAGGGAGTGGCCAGTGCCAGGTCTACGGACGCCAGATCCTCGTAGCGACCGAGATCGCTCACGGCATCGCCAACGACCCGCGCTACCGCATACCGCCGATCCAGCGGGCTGTAACGCACAATCACCTCCCACCGCTCGCTCTCACGCAGGCTGTTGAACCATCCTCGCGTCGACCACAGCTCCAGTCGATACTCGATGCGAACGGGGAAGCCGCTGTGAAGGAGATCGCGCGTGCGCCGCTCAGCAAACACGTTCACGCTCCGGACGAACGGAGCCTGACGCGCGAGTTGCCCTGGGGGCGGCAGCAACACCTCCAGTAATACCCCTTGCGCGCGAAGTGGCCCGGCGAGGAGTAGAAGCGTAGCGAGAAGTGCGAGCGACGATCTCACTCAGAACCTGTGGCGAAGCCGTATGAAGAAGTTCGCCGGCTGTTCGGCATCGCTGACCGACTTGGCCACGAACACCCCGATCCAACCCAGGTCGAAACCGCCGCCGATGTCAACGCGAAAGGTGCGGAGTGCCGGCAGGTCGCCGCTTGCGTAGCGAATCCCGTCGTCGGCGCCCGGTTCGACAAGCCAGCCGCGCCCAGTATTCAGAAAAAGCACCCATGCGGCGGGCCAATCGATATCGATTCCCCAGTCCCGGTCGCCCCTCCATCTGATGTAAAGGTCGCCACGATACTCCACCTGACCGAGCAAAACTCGCTCGCAAAGGGCTGGGGAACCTTCGAGCGTCGCGCCACCACATGTGAGTACGTCGTCACCCACGGGTCGGCGGAAGTTGTATCCCGGCAAGCTGCCGGCGCCGCCCAGCGACAGGCGACGCTGGAGCGGTAGGTCATCGCCGCCGAGCCAACCTCCTGCCACCGCGCGCAGGTTGAGCTGTCCGGCGGGAGATACCCGGTTGTAGCGACGCAGGTCAAGGAAGCCTCGAGTGTAGCTCGTGCGTACGCTCCGGTTCTCCGGAATGTCCTCCCACGACGATGCCACATCGTGCCCCGCTCCGAGTCTGGCGGCATGGCTCGAGCCGTGCTCGACATCGGCCGCGATGAGCCACCCCGTGCGCGGGTGCGTACGCTCGTTGCGCGAGTCGATGTGAAATCGCAGCCTTCCGATGCGATAGCGACCTGCATCCATCTCCGAATTGGTGCGCCACTCGGTGTTGCGGCGAAACAACGAAAACGGATCACGCGCATCCCTGCTCCGCCACCGCTCGCCGGAATACTCCAGCTCCACCGTCAGCGCGTCGCCTGCGTGGAGAGCCAAGGTCCCGCTGGCGCCATGGGTGTTGTAGTAGTCGCGGTAGTCGCGCCGCACGAGGAAGCTGGCGAGTCCCACCTCGGAATCGCGAAGCTCCCACGCCTCCACCGGCAGAACGACGTCGGTCAGGCGACCGCCAATGCTCACAGCGCGTGTATCGCCAATGCGCACCCGCGCGCGGACATCGTGGCCGAGGTTCTCCCCGTCCCACTGAAAGCTCTGCGCCGATCGCATGATTCCAAGCACATCCGCGGAGACCCGCGTGTAGTCGGATCGGAATCGGAGTGACGGTCCGATCAGCACCGGCAATCCCTCGACGCGGTTGTAGGTGCCGCCAGACATGATGAGGATGCGGCTGCGCCACTGATCGTCGTCTCCAGGAGACAGGCGCCAGTCGAAGATCTCGGGCACGTCGGGGCGATCGCGATCAGGAACGATTCGTTCGCCCTCCCGGTGGTAGCGCATCACCTGCGGATGCCAGCTGACGGTGCCTCCGATCTCCGCGCCTTCCTGCCCGGCGATCGTGCCGCCTACGACTACGACATCGCCGGTTACCCGCGCGCCGCGGCCGAACACAAGGTGGCCGTTGATGACGACGACAAGCCCGCGCACCTCGCCATCGATGGTCAGGGGGCCACTCAGGATAGCGACGTTCCCCCCTACAGTCTGCCCCGCGCCGATCGTCGTGGGGCCCGTGGCGCGAAGAGCCGCTGGGGCGTTGTAGAGCGCTGCTACCTCCCGCGCGACATCGGCGGAGAGAACTCTGTCGCGCTCACCTATCTGCGCCGTGTCCGGCACCTGCGCGGGTAGTGCGGTGGTGCTCATCAGCAGCGCCAGCAGGATGGCGACTCGCATTTGATCTCCAGGTCTTGGGGTGCGGCGCGCATCCAGGCAGTCGGCGTAGCGAAGCATCATGGCGCGAGGAGGCACAACGACAGCAATCGCCTGGATGACCGGCATGCCGCGAGAGCGCCAGCGAAGCGTCCTCTCTCGAGGGCGGGAGGAGTGTGCAAATGCGACGCTATTCCTCCTCCCACGAGATGCCCAGCCTTCGCATGCGCCGGTAAAGGTTGGGACGATCTGTGCGCAGACGGCGGGCAGCCTCGGCCACATTGCCGCGTGCGAAGCTCAGGGCGCGAGCGATCAGCGAGCGCTCGTACTCGTCGAGGGCGTCGCTGAGCGGGAGCGCCTGGTTCTGGCTGCCGGCGGGCGGTGTTACATCATTTGCTCCGGCGAGCCGAGGGATGACCCCGAGAACTTCTCGCTCTCCGATCTCACCCCCGCCATGCAGAATGGCGAGCCGTTCCACTATGTTCGCGAGCTCGCGAACGTTGCCTGGCCAGCGGTGCCCGGCCATCGCGGCGAGAGCGCTGTCGCTCCAGCGTGGCGCGGGATGACCACTGCGAATCTGGTACATGGCGGAGAAGTGCAGCACCAGCGGTCCGACGTCCTCGCGTCGTTCGCGAAGGGGAGGCACTGTCACCGGAATCACGTTCAGGCGGAAGAGGAGATCCTCGCGGTAGCGCCCCTCTGCCACGGCCTGACTCAGGTCCATGTTGGTTGCCGCGAGGATCCTCACATCTACCGGAATCGGCTTGCTGCCGCCGACTCGTTCTATCTCCCGAGCTTCGATCGCCCGAAGGAGCTTCGCCTGCGCATCGGCACCCAGATCACCCACCTCATCCAGGAAAAGGGTGCCGCCATCCGCCAGCTCGAAGCGCCCGATGCGGCGGTCCGTTGCACCAGTGAAAGCGCCACGTTCATGTCCGAACATCTCGCTTTCGACCAAGTCGCGGGGAATGGCTGCGGAGTTCACACGAATGAAGGGCCGTTCGGCGCGCGCGCTCCCGCGGTGTATCGCAGCCGCAGCCAGCTCCTTTCCGGTTCCGGATTCGCCAATGATCAGCACGCGCGCATCGGTCGGTGCCACGCGCGCAATCAACTCGCGCAGTCGCCGCATGGCAGCGCTCACGCCGACCATGTCACCACCAATTCCCAGCGCCTCGCGAAGTGTGCGAGTCTCACGTCGCGCCTGGCGCAACTCCAGCGCCGAGCGCAGGGTGAGCAGCACGCCTTCCGGGGTAAGCGGCTTCTCGAGGAAGTTGAATGCGCCCAGCTTGGTCGCCTGAACGGCATCGCGCAGCTCGGCGCGGCCGCTCATCATGACTACGGGAATATCGGGCAGGCTCTCGCGGAGACGCGCCAGCGTTCCCATCCCGTCCAGCTCCCCCGGCATCATCAGGTCGAGAAGGACAGCATCGGGTTCCCGCTCCGAGACGGCCTGCAGCGCCGCCGCGCCGTGCGGCGCTTCCCGCACGGCGAATCCCTCGGCCGCGAGAAGCGACCCCACCATGCGCCGGATGTTCGGTTCATCGTCGACTATCAGGATGGACGGCATGAGAACCGTCGCAACTCAGCGGACCGGGCGCTCGACCGCCACGGGCTCGCCCTGGGGGCGGTCGGAAAGAAGCCTGGTCGTGAAGCGCTGACCCTCCGAGATCCTCTCGATTTCGATCGATACTGCTTCAACCGCCTGCTCGATTCGGGCGAGTCGTGCGTCCATGCTGGCAAGCTCGCGGGGTGGGGTCTTCGCTCCTCGATTAGCGAACGTTCGCGCCACCGTCACTATCGTGACGGTGATGGCAATTACCAGGACCATGAAAGCGATCAATTCCGTCTCGCTCATACTTCCTCCAGTTCCAGTTTACGGCTCAGCGTTCGCCACCGGGCGGGGCCATACCCGTTCGCTCCGACAGGAGCTTCGTGGTGAAGCGCTGCCCCTCCGAGATTCGTTCTACCTCGACAGCAATCGAATCGATTGCCTGTTCCATCCGCTCCAGCCGCGCCGCCACTTCGGTCGGGAGCTTACCCGCGCCGCGGTCGAGGCGGCGCGCGTAGGCTCGTGCAATTGGCACCCCGATAGAGATGACAGCGATCATCATGAACAACGCGATCGGAACGAGAGCTTCGACACCGGGCATCGCGGCTATCCTCGCTGTGAACCGGCGCTGGTTGCTGCCGGCGAGGTTGTATCTCGGTCGGCGGAGGCAGGGAAGATCAACCTGATCTCCGTACCGCCGCCATCGCTTGTGGCACCTACCACTCCACCGTGCGCGTGCACTGTCTGCCGGACGATGGCAAGCCCGAGCCCCGTCCCCCCGGCCTTCGTCGTGACATAAGGGTCCCAGAGCCGGGCGCGCACTTCCTCGCTGATCCCTGGACCAGAGTCACGCACGACGATCGCGACCGCCTCGCGGCCGTCCAGCAGCGTTCGCCGTACATGCAGCACGATCTCGGCGACCGAATCACACGCGCCGTCGCCGTTCGATCGCTGCCCATCGCGACACGCATCCACGGCATTGATGAGAATGTTGGTCAACGCTCTGGAGAGGGCCTCGTGCTGACCGATCACGTGTGGCAGGCCCGGCTCGACCTCGACCCTGATGTCCACATCGCCGGGCACCGTGGCGCGCGCCAGGTAGGCGGCCATCTCTCCGACATCGATTTCCGCCACCGGCCCTTCAGGCAGCTTGCCGAATTGCGCGAAGCTTCTGGCCATCTGCTCCAACCGCCTCGATTCAGTTTCGAGTACTTCGATCACCTCGGGTCCCGGCGGAGCGTCGGCTCGCAGCCGAGCTATCGCGAAGCGGATCGGGGTTAACGGATTCTTCAACTCGTGCGCGACTCGCCGCGCAACCTCACGGAACGCCTCCAGACGCCCTGCCTCCAATTCGGTTTCACGTGCTGTCCGCAACTCGCCCGCCATCCTGCGCATCCGCCTCCGCAGCACCTCGAATTCCGGCGCTCCCCGTGCCGGTGGGCCATCGGGCAGGGGCCGTCCGCGCGAGATCAGCTCGGTCCACCCCACCACCTCATCAAGCGGGCGGCTGAACTGCCGGCTCAGATGACCGGCCACCCGCGACGCGATCACCGTGATCGCCAACGCCGCGAAAAGAGCAAGCACCAGCGCGGCAAACGGTGCGCGGGATCCGAGATAGTCGAGCCGGCGTGCCTGAGTCAGCGAGGCGGCAAGCTCCTCCTCGTGCTCATCGAGCGCCGCTCTCTGCACCGGACTCAGCCCCGTTTCGCGAGCCGCCTCGATCGCTCGCATCCCCGACTCCGCCACCGCCTCCCACGCGCCGCTGCCACTGAGAACGGGAACCGTCCTCGCCACGATCACCGCCCCGCCCAGCAGCAGCACCGCGGAGGGCACGACGGCAAAGAGGAGCAGATACAGGAAGACGCGCGTACGGAAGCTGAGACGCTTCACACCCACTCCAATACGAGGGGTTGCGGGGGGAGTTTCGAAGTGAAACATACTGTGAGACACAATGGAAGGCAGCGGGGGAGCGCTTCTGGGCGTCGGGGATCGGCGTCGGGAGTGGGTCGGGCGCCGGGCGAGCGTGGTCGAGCCAAAGCGATCCGGTTCGAGTGTGCTTCTTTCCAGCGGCTCACCCCTTGACCCCGCGGCTGAATTCCCGGAAGTGCGCCGAGCCACTCTGTGCTCACACATCGATTCGCCTACTCCGGATGTTGCCACCCGCCGACCGAAACCCGCCACCCAAACTCCCGACACTGATGAAGTCTCACACCAAGTACCTGACCTTCACCACGCGGCGCCGGCAGGAAATCATCGACATCACCGATGAAGTGGAGGCCTGCCGCGCCGAAGCCGGCATCAACGACGGAATGGTGCTCGTATCGGCCATGCATATCTCGGCATCGGTGTTCGTGAACGATCACGAGGCCGGACTCTGGGACGACATCCTGAAGTGGCTCGAGGAGCGGATCGCTCCCTGGAATCCCGAGCGTTATCGGCACAACACGGACACCGGCGAGGATAATGCTGCGGCACATCTGCGCTCTCTCACTGTCGGTCACGAGGTGATCGTGCCTGTCACCAACGGCCGCCTCGACTTCGGACCCTGGCAGCGCGTCTTTTACGGAGAGTGGGACGGCCAGCGTGCAAAGCGGGTAGTGATCAAGGCGATAGGGGACTGACTGCCCGATAGCGCATCCGGATTTGGCTCGACTGTTCAACGTTTGGTCTGCTGCTCCAGCATTCCAGGGGCCAAGTCCGGTATCCACACACCGATCCCTTTCCTATACCCCCTTGCGCCCCTTAGATTTCCATGCTTGCGCACACAAACCGTCGCGGAGTCTGATGTCTCACGGAGCCTGATGTCGTCGTCGTGGACCCTCGCCCACGTGCTTGGCGCGCGCGCGGCGGAGCATCCGCAGCGAACGTTTCTCGTGACCGGTGGACGCTCGCTGACGTTCGGCCAGGTGGATGAGCAGGCGCAGGCCATGGCGGCGGCGCTCGCAGAACTCGGCATTGAGGCCGGCGACCGGATCGCAATCGTGATGCCGAATCGGCCGGAGTGGGTGGTAGCGCTCCTGGCGGCAGCCCGTCTCGGTGCCACAGTTGTGCCCCTCAACCCCCGCCTCAACTATCACGAGCTCAAGTACCAGCTGCGACACGCCGAAGTCTCGGCTGTTTTCGCCGTTGAGCGATTCGATGATGTCGACTATCTCGAGATGTTCGAGGAGATCATTGCGGAACTCCCCGACCTGCAGTACCTGATTACGGTCGGCCAAGAGGAACTCTGGTATGACGACCGCATCTTCCAGTTCGAGGATCTGCTCTCGAGCGGGGAGGGACGACCCGGCGTCACAGCTAAGGTTGACGAGGGGATGGACCTCGCGCTCCTCTACACCTCGGGCACGATGGGCAAGCCGAAGGGCGTGCGCCTCTCGCATCGCACCATCGTCGAGACGGCGCTACGCACCACTGAGGCGCTGGAGATGGGACCGGCCGACCGCGTATTCGTGGCGGTGCCGTTCTTCACGATCTTTGGCTTCAGCGTCGTCATCGGCACCGCTGCGAGGGGTGCCAGTCTGGTGCTTCAGGAAGAGTTTGACGCCGTTGAGGCCATCGAGATCCTCGCCCGCGAGGGTGTTACCGTACTGCAAGGTGTGCCGACGATCTACCACTTGCTAATGCGCGAAGCGACCTTCGACCCCTCCCGGTTCCCCCGGCTCCGCACCGGAATCGTCGCCGGTGGACCGGTGTCGGAGGTGCTCGTGCAGCGGATTCGCCGGTGGTGCGATGTGCAAGTGGCTTACGGCCTCACCGAGACGGGGCCGACGGTGACGGTAACGCGGTTCACCGATCCCGAGGAAAAGCGATCCACGACCGTGGGGCGCCCGTTACCGGGTGTCGAGGTCAAAGCGCTGGACTTCGTGACCGGTGCTTTGCACGGGCCGGAAGCGGTTGGCGAGATCGCCGTCCGCGGCCCGAATGTCATGACGGGCTATGCCCGCATGCCGGCGGAGACGGCCCGGTCCTTCTCCCCGGAAGGTTATTTCCTCACCGGTGATCTCGGCATCATCGATGAGGACGGCTATCTGCGGATCGTGGGGCGGAGCAAGGAAATGATCGTGCGTGCGGGCTACCAGATCCATCCGCGCGAGGTCGAGGACCAGCTCCGTGCCCACCCCGCCGTGGACGATGTCTGCGTGATCGGTGTCCCCCATGACATCATGGGAGAGCTGGTCTGCGCGTGCATCGTGCCGATCGAAGGCGCGGTCATCACCGGGGGCGAGATAAAGGAATTCGCCCGCGACACGGTGGCCGACTTCAAGGTTCCCGATCTCGTTCGCTTCTTCGATGCCTTCCCGATGACCGGGAGCGGGAAGGTGAAGCGGCGAGAGCTCGAGCGCGTCGTAGCGCTCGACTACACCGCAAAGACAGGAAGTTCATGAACTCGCGAAATCCCAAGCACGCGCCGGCTCGTCCTCCGGTCGCCCCGATTCACCGTGGCCCGCAGGCCGTCGCCTCCGGCAGCTCTCCCGGGTTTGCCGGGCATCTGCAGCACGCACCCAATGCCGCTCTCCTCATCGACTTCGACAACGTGACGATGGGGATTCAGACGAATCTCGGTGCCGAGCTCCGCAATCTCCTTGGCAGCGACATCATCAAGGGCAAGGTCGCCGTTCAGCGCGCATACGCCGACTGGCGACGCTATCCGCAGTACATCGTTCCGCTCGCCGAGTCGTCCATCGACATGATAATGGCGCCGGCATACGGCTCATCCAAGAAGAACGCCACGGACATCCGGCTTGCGGTCGATGCGATGGAGCTCGTCTTCACCCGCCCCGAGATCGGCACCTACATCCTGCTCTCGGGCGACTCGGACTTCGCCAGCCTGGTCACCAAGCTCAAGGAGTACGGCAAGTACGTGATCGGCGTCGGAATCCGCGAGTCGTCCAGTGATTTGCTGGTGATGAACTGCGACGAGTACTACAGTTACAACACGCTCGCCGGGCTGGTTCGAACCGCCGATGAGGAGCACATCAAGTGGGATCCATGGGAGCTGGTCACCGAGGCGCTCAAGCGCATGAAGCGCAACGGCGACACGATGCGGGCAGATCGCCTCAAGCAGGTGATGCAGGATATCGATCCTTCCTTTGACGAGAAGAACCTCGGTATGCCGAAGTTCTCCAAGTTCTGCCAGGAGGCGGCGCACCGCGGGTTGATCAAGCTGGTGAAGGGAGAGAACGGCCAGTTCGAGGTGGACCTGCCGGACAAGGCGTCCGTCGTCGATGGTGCCGCTGCACGACCGGAACGAGCTGAACGTCCGGAGCGTGCCGAGCGAGAGGAGGGTGGCCGCCGCCGCCGCGGCCGCGACAGGGATCGCCGGGAACGCGAACCGCGCGTCGAAGCGGCCCTTGCACAACCTGCAGTCGCGCCGGGGGCGGCACCCGCCGAGAAGGCTCCAGCCGACGAGCGGATGACGGGTGAGCGGCTCAGTCGCGACGAAGCGTACGACCTCCTCCGGCGCGGGCTCGTTTCGCTGGGTGCCACGACGGACGAGCCTGTGCTCGCAAGTGCGCTGCGTCAGCGCGCGCATCAACTCCTCGGCCGCGACAGCGAGAGTCTGACCGATCGGAACTTCACTCGCATCCTTCAGGATGCGCACGACCGGGATGTGATAGATCTCCGCAAGCGCGGCGCCGACTACGAGGTGGCCCCCGCCGCTCCGGCGGAACCGATCACCTCGCAGCTCGCCGCGGGGCAGCCGGCGACGGAGCCGAGCCAGGCTGGTCGCAGCGCAGCGGGTGCAGCCGCCATTCGGCGCGGCATGGGACTCCGGCGAGGTGGCCCACGCGGCAGGGCAGCGCCCGGCGAGCTGCCAGCCGAGTTGCTGACCATTGGCGTGGTGGAGGAACCGGCGCAGCCAGCCGCGCAGAGCGGCGACAGAG
>CAYXRS010000036.1:0-24935 GCA_964467195.1 uncultured Gemmatimonadaceae bacterium | reverse complement strand
CGCGTGCTCCTGCCGCGACAAACGCCCGCGCCGCCGCCGCTCCGATCCCGCGAGATGCGCCGGTCACGACCGCGGCTCGATCCCTGAGCGCGTCCCCGTCGATTCCAGCGGTGCTCACCGGAGCGGCACGCCCGGCGCATGTGCCAGGTAGAGAAACTCCTCCCGTGTACGGGCGTCGGAGCGGAATACCCCCCGCACCGCCGACGTGATAGTCTTGCTGTTCTGCTTCTCGACCCCGCGCATCATCATGCACAGGTGATACGCCTCGATCACCACACCAACTCCGAGCGGGGAAAGCGTCTTCTGGATTGCTCCGGCGATCTCCTCGGTGAGCCGCTCCTGCACCTGGAGCCGGCGAGCGAACACGTCGACAACTCGCGGCAGCTTGGACAGGCCAACTATCTTCCCATCCGGAATGTACGCGATGTGGGCCTTCCCGAAGAACGGCAGCATGTGGTGCTCGCACAGCGAATACAGCTCGATGTCGCGAACCATGATCATGCTGTTGTGCGTCTCCTCGTACACGGCATCGCCGATCACGTCCTCCACCTCAATGTCGTAACCGCGCGTCAGCCAGGTGAGTGAGTTCGCGATCCGTTGCGGCGACTTCAACAAACCGGGCCGCTCCGGATCCTCGCCAAGAAGCTCCAGCGTCCGCCGTACCAGCGCCTCGAACTCCTCGTTGCGCACAGGACCCGGGTCGAGATCTAGATCCCACTCCTCGCTGGGCGAAGGCATCTCGTCAGCTCGCAGAGCGGTACGCTGCCGAAGCGGGCGCGGTTCCGGTTTGGCGCGCGTCGCTGCCTCGCGCCGCTCGTTGCCTCTCCCCCTCGCTCCTTTCCCCTCCCTATCTCCGTCACCGGTCTTCGTATTCGACATGGGGGTTCCGTTTGGCAAGGTCGCTGACTGCCTTTGCCCTATTCACTGAGTGGAAATCATTAGCCGAACCTGTATGTTGTCGTCATCCCAAGCCCGGCAACAGGGCGCACCCATTGGGAAGCACCGGCTCGAGCCGTTGCAACAACGCTGCAGGCGGGCTCCGGCAAACAAAAGGGCCTCACCGGATCCGGCGAGGCCCTGATGTGGGAACGAAGAGGATTTTTGAAGCCCAATGGAATTGCTGAGGCCCTCACCCCACCTTTCGCCTTCCCCGCACTGGGGCGTGGCGTCAATGAAGCTGTCGAACCCTGCCGCTGGACTTGTTGGCTCAAAAATTAGAGCTCTCCGTTCCTGCTATCCTCGTATAAGTTACTGGTCACCATCAACCCAGTCAATCACGCCATGCACGCGACCGTCGCCTTCATTCGCTCCATTGCCATCCCACTCGGTATCATCATGCTGGTCGTGTGGGCAGTGGGTGCGTTCGCGTTCGAAGGACCCGGGTGGATTCACCTGCTACTTACCCTCGGCGTGTTCCTGGTCATATGGGGGATCGTTGCACGTGGCACGCCGGAAGCAGACCGGCCCCGCTAAGGCTCGTCGGCGCTGATCACCACACGCTCCGCGGCCGCTTGCACCGGGTAGGACTCCAGCACGGGGCCCGTGAACCAGACGTACACCTGCATCCCCTCGCGTAGGGTCGCGAACGACTCGTCCACTCCAGCCCGATCCCGACGGATTCGCGTCTCCGGATTGATCGTGACGCGCGCCTTTGGTGTGCCGGCTTCGTCTTCGGGCACCGTCTCGACGCTGATCGTGCCGAGTGGACCCTCAGCCGGCCCTGGCGCAACGGATGTGATGATGCCGGTGATGTCGGGCTCTCGCTCCGGGGTCGGAGCAACGCGACAGGCGCCGGCGTTCATGATCAGGACGGCCGGCAGTACCACAACGGCAACCCTCCTTAAGTGCGGGAGCATCAGCTACGCGACTCCAGGACCGCAACACTCCCTGCGGCCGGCGTACGCGACCGCTCCCTCGGGCAAGCGTCTCGGTGCACCACGCGGTTCTTGAGAATCTGGACGTCTGCCTCCTCGAAGCGCTCGATCAGCCACCCACACCGAACACAGCGGGGGAAAAGTGTATAGACGCCCCTGGCTAGCGTGTCGAGGACCGGGTCCTTGTGGTGGGCAGAGATTGGCATGTCGTCCGACACTGCGAGCGAGCGGCCGTTGGGAACTGCCGCTGCGGCGGGGTTGTGGGGAGACTAGCGGATAGCTGCGGTAAAGGGGCGCGGCGGCAAGGGGGAACTGCGGTCAGGAATGGACCGATATATTGGCGCCCTGTTGACGATCGCGCCAGAGGCAGGGTGTTGCGATTAGGCGTCCCGGGCGGGATCATTTCCCCGGGAGGCATGCTACCCCAGCGCTCGGGTTACACGTGACTGAAAGGCAACCGTTCCGCAGGATCCCGATCCCCCGGTGTTCCGTGGTGGGTTCCGTCCGGAATGCGCGGCGGACGCTGCTTGCGGGGTTGGTAGCACTGACCCCCGCGATCGGTTGCGAGAGTCCCATCGCTCCCTTGCCCGACGAAGCAGAGCAGTTCGTGCCGCCAGCCGCGTATCGCGTTTGGTGGAACGAAATTGAGCAGTGCGCCGGCCGGTCAGCCTCATTCGCGGCGGTAGACTGGTATGTGGTGCGCACCTCCGCCACCGGGTTCATCTTCGACGGCCGGTATGTCGCGGCGGTGTGGACTACGGCCGGAAACCGCATCGTGATGGCGGAACACTACCTGGACAAGCCCCACATAGTTCGGCACGAGATGCTCCATGCGATCCTGCACACGGGTGCGCACCCCGGGGCCGACTTCGCGGAGCGTTGCGGCGCGCTGGTAGATCAGAGCAACTGAGTGGCGTCGGCCTGCGTATTCTTGGCGGCTTCGCACGCGGAGGCCCTCCGGGAAGAATCAGCGGCATTGGAGTGGATCAGGGCGTTGAAGGGGTTGGATGCCGCCGCGACCCTGGAACTTCACGGTAGCCTTGGCGGCACCGGGGCACCGTGGCATGATTTCGGGGTATCAATAGCAGCCAATCCGACCGCAGTCGGTCCAACGTTTGCCGCAAATTGACGCGATGCTGCGCACAGTCAGAGAAACGATAGCTACTGGCATCTATACGCTCGCCCTCTGGGCCGCAGGTGCCGTCGCGCCGCAGGCGCAGGCGCCTTCGCCTCCACCGGAGACACAGGCGGCCTCGGCGTACGCGCCGGCAAGTGAGCTGTTCCGCAACCAGCCCTCCGGATGGGTGACACTGTTCGACCAGCCGTGGAGCTCCCTCCCAAGCGATGCTGCGAACGGGTGGAGCTGGAACGCGTCATCCCAGATCGACATTCGCACCGACCGGCCAGGCGGCATCTCGCCGGGCACCAGTCTGCGCCATCGCGTACCAGCGGGAACGCAAGGACGGGCCGGCGGACTGCACGCGTGGACGCGTGCGATCCCTGACAACGAGAGATACGCCAGCGAAGTGTACTTCGCGATCGAGCACATCTGGTCGCCGTCATGGGTGAATCACGCTATCGGCGTCAAGGATCTGTGGCCGCAGTTCGAGCGCGGAGGGAACAGCCCATATACGACGTTCGACGGGCCGCAAATGCGGGTGGGTGTGAACTTCCAGGGCGAGCGCTGGGGGAATCGCAATCTCCGCGCGAACGTGGGTCCGCGGACGCATCAGAATCTCGGGCAGCACAAAGGCAAGCCGGTCCTGATCGAGTATTACATGCGCATCAACACCGTGAACAGCCGCGGTGGTGAACGGAATCGCGCCGACGGGATCGTCCGCGCCTGGGTTACGGTCGATGGCGTGACGCAGCAGGTAATGGACTACAGCGACGTGAAGTTCGTCGAGGTCGACGCTGCTGGCAGGCCTGTGTGCGTGCGCTACTCACCATGCGGCACGTTCCGGCAGCTGCGGCTGAACCCGACGTACGGTGGCTCGGGTACGCCCGCCCCCTACGAAATGGAGCGGTGGATCGGGCACATACGCGTCGCGGTGCCATCGCGACGGTGAGCTGCGGGAGCGCGGCACTTGTGTGATTCTTACCGAGGCGTGGCCGGCAAGCACCGGCTGGCGCGCGGCGAATTCGCCCTCTAGATCTCCCAGTTCGACCACAGCAGCCCACCTCCTTCCGCGCGCAGCTCCGGATGACCGGCCAGCGTCATGCGGAGGTCGCTCCACCGCACTCGGCCCCCGCCAGCGATGAGCCGTTGGAAGGCGTCCTCGTACTCCGTCTGGGCGCGGAAGGCAACGCGACGCGTACCGCTGCGGCGGGCGACGTCGGCCAGCGTGCGAAGCATCGACTCCACGTCGCGCTCACTCGCCAGGATGAGCTTGAGCACGCGCAGCTCCTCGCGCGCTCGGCCCTCCACCAGAGGGACGAAATGACAGAGTGCGAAGCCGGTGAGCTGCCCGCGCGATCGCAGCAGCACGGTGTCACCGAGTCCCAGCGACTGGGTGAGCTCGATCTCGCGCGTGTAGTCGAATCCCGGAGCAAGCCGACCGGCGAGCTCGCGGCAGGCGAGGATCGCCTCATCGCGGTCGTTCCCCTTCAACTTTCCGAGCAGGGTCGGTGGGTGGTCGCCGGGTGCGGCATCCACGGTGAGCGTGATGGTAAGTCGTCCTGGCACGAATCCGAGACCGGAGTAGAAGCCGATGTTGTCCATTGTTCGCGGCATCGTCTCGAGCCCAATAACACGCGCACTTGCGCCGAGCAGCCAGTCGATGCCGGCTCGTACGACATCTTTTCCAAGTCCGAAGGATTGGTGATCGGGGCGCACCGCGAGGGGTCCCATCCACCCCTCCGCGCCCGAACGGTGGACGATGTTGAAGGCAACGATCGCGTCCTGTTCGTCCCGCCAGAGGAGCGCGCCGCCGTCGGCATCCTCGATGGCGTATCGCCAGATGGACGGGTTGAGGTACGGCACACGGACGCCGGCCATCCCGTCGCGGCGATAACGCTCGGAGAACGCCTCGCTGAATACCTGGTTGAGAGCGGCAATGTCATCAACGCGGGCAGGATACGGTCCTTCTGCCCGCTGTCCGTGACGCCAGGATCGGCTCACCGCCATGGCTCGACGCCTCCCGCGGCTGCTTCCTCGGTGACGCCTTCCGCGTCGGATTCCGCCACTTCCATCTGCTGTATTTGCTCCGTCCGCTGTTCGACCACGGACGCGCCGCGCTCCTCGTCGTAACTGACTCCGATCACATGGTCGAGCCCGTCGCGAACGGATTCGATGTGGGTGATGAGAACGATCTGCTCGAAACGGTCCTGCAACTTGCGCAGCAAGTCGAGGACGTTCGCGCGACGCAGCTCGTCCAGGGACCCGAAGATCTCATCCAGGACGAGGAGCGAGAACGGTTGGCCAGCCCGCTCGGCGATCATCTGAGAGATCGCCAGCCGGAGCACGAGATTGGCGAGATCTTCCTCACCGCCGGAGATCACGGGCTTGGGCACGCTGTCCTCGAGCACCACGATGTTGTACTGGTCATCCAGCTCCAACTCGGCGTAGCGCCCCTCAGTGAGCTCGGAAAGGAAGCCGCTGGCGAGCTCCGACAGCTCGGGGCGGAGCTGGAAGTTGAGGTCGGTGCGAAGGTCCGTGTAGGCGCGGTCCAGCTCGTCGTGCAACAGCTTCTGCTTCTGAAGCTCGTCCAGCAGACGCTGTCGCTCCACCAGCTCGGCCGCAACCCGCTCAGCGTTGTCGGCCGCGGCGCGAGCGGCTGTTGCCTCACCGTCAGCGCTGACGGCGGCAAGCTGCGCGCCGCGCAACTCCTCACTGACACGCTCGAACTCCTCACGAAGCTTGGCGAACTCCGCCTCGCTCGTCTCTGCGAGCTCGCGCGCTTCCCGCAGGTCGGCCAGGCGTAGCTGCACACTGCCGATCGCCTCGAAGACGGCCACTCGCTCCTGCAAGAGCACCGGCTCACGCTCGATTTGAACGCCGAGCCGCTCGACACGAGCATTGATCGGACCGAGCCGATCGATCTCGGCGCGCACTTCGGCGTGCCTGTCTCCATCGTAGCCGGCCGGAATGGCCATGATCTCGCCGTGAAGCGCCTCGTGGCGGCTCTCCTTTGCGGCAAACTCGACGGCGAGCTGGCCCAGCTCCTGCACGCTCATCTGTACCTTTACCAGTTTCCGTTCCAGGGCCGTGAGTTCCTCGGCCCGATCGCTTCGGCGATCCTCGAGAACACCCAGATCTTCCGGAGTCTGCTGCAACTGTTCGACGCGCCGCTTGAAGTAGTTTCCGTCCACCCGCACGGTTTCGATCTGGGAGTCGAACAGATCGAGCACCGACTTGAGGCTCTCGCCCAGCGGCCTCAAGCAGGTTGGACAGGGTTCTTCCTCGCCCGTGTTTGCCAGCTTGTCGCGCTGCTGTTTCAGCTCTGAGTACTGGTTCCGGAGTGCCTGTCGTTTGGTTTCGGCCTCCTGACGGTCGCGCACCCAGTCGGTGCGCCGCGCCTGGAGCGCGACATCCAGAACCGCGAGCTCGGCACGTGCCGCGGCCAGTTGCGCATCGACCTCGCGCTCCAGCTGCGGCGATGCCTCGAGTTGGCTGCGACGCGTTCGCAGACTCTCGAGCTCTGCTTCCAGCGCGCGACATGTGTCGAGCAGAGCCTGTCGGCGCACCTCACCCTTGGCGAGCGTCTCCAGGCGGGCGAATTCCTCCCGCAGGGCCGCAAAAGGCCGGAGCTCGATCTCGAGATCTGCGCGATCCGCCTTCGCCACAGTGATCTCGCGGAGCTCGCGCTCGATACGGTCGCGGTCGCGGTCCAGAGCGAGCGACTCCTGCTCGGTGACGCGCAACTCGGAGAGAAGCTCCTGCTGCCGCTCTCGCTCGCGCTGAGCAGCCTCCCATCGAGGACGGACGACATCCACCGCTGCCTGTGCACGCGCTCGCGCGGCGGTGGCACGAGCGGCATTGCCCGCTGCATCCGAGAGCCTCCGCTGCGCCTCGGTGAGTGCCTGCCGCACGGCCGCCGGGTCCGGCAGTCCCTGTCGCAAGCCGGCGACCTCGGCGACGATGGTACTGCGGCGGTCCCGAAGGAGCTGCTGCGCACTGCGCAACCGTTCGTAACCGAGCACATGAGAGAGAAACTGGGCGCGCTCCGACGGGCCCATCGCCGCCATCACGCTGAGCTCCTTCTGCCCGGTGAAGTACGTGTTGAAGAACTCGTCGCGCGACATGCCGAGCCGGCGAGTCACGAGCTCCGTCACACCGCTGATCGAGCTCGCGATCGGCACGGCGGAACCGTCGAGATAGAGCTCGGCGGTCGTCATGCCGCGACAGATGCGATAGCGGTGGCCCGCGAGGTCGAAGTCGAGTTCTACCTTGACTGCAGCGCGGGCTCCGGCGCGCACATGCCGAATCGTGTCGCGGGTTCCTCGTGCAGCTGGATTACCGTAGATCGCCCAGGCGATCGCCTCCAGAATCGTCGTCTTGCCAGAGCCGTTGGGTCCGATGATGCCAGTGAGCCCTGAATCGAACTCGATCCGGGTGTCCGCATGCTGCCGGAAGTTGACGAGATGGAGTGCGTTTAACCGCATCAGCTGCCGGAATCCGCCCCCTGTTCGCCGGCGCTCGCATCCTTCAGGTAATGAAGACCAAGCTGCACCAGCGCCGCCCGGTCAAGGCCACTGCCCAGTGGGCGACGCATCAGGTAGGACTCCACCATCGCAGTGAGCGTCGGGCGGCGCCCGGGCGCGCCACTTACAGCCGACCGGATGACTTCGGGGCGGCGCGTATCGAGCTGAAAATGGAGTGCACGTCGGCGGTAATCGCGGAGGGCACGATGATCCAGATCTCTTACGACATGCCGCGGAACGTCGCGCACCAGCAGCCGCACGATTCGCTCATCGATCCCGCCCTTGCACGAATCGACGCGCTGCCGGATGGCGGCATCGACGTCGCCGGCAGACATGCCGCGCGCCGAGATCGGATCGAGCTCGATCAGTGGGCGAGACGGAGGCATGTAGTGGAACTGCTGAGTGCCTGCGTCGAGGTCAACTTCCACGAAGCCCTTGCCGGGCAATCCCAGCGCCCGCTCCTCCGCAAGGTCGCCCCATGGATTTCGGCTCGTGTAATCCAGTGAGCCTGCATAGAACGCACGCTCCGCCATCTGGCGGTGCACGTGATGATGACCGAGCGCCACATAGCTCCAGTCGCCCGCCGTGAGCGCGCGCCTGGGGATCTCCATCGCAACGCGCTCACCGCGCATCAGGTATGCCGGCAGCAGTCCCTCCACCTCGCCGTGCAGCACCAGCACGTTGTATCGGGAAGCAGGATCCGAGGACAGCGCCGGAAGGCGATCGCGAAGGTCGGGCACAGCCAATATGGAAAGGCTGCGTTCCGGAAAGGAGAGCCGCTTCGATTCCATGTCGACTACGTGAATACCGAGCGGCATGAACAGTCGCAGTATGCACTCCGTTTCCGTTGACCGCGGCCGATCGTGATTACCGGCGACCATCACGACAATGGCGTCCGGCAGCGCCTGGGTGAGTCGCGCGAACTGGCGAAACGCATCGATGATGGCCGCGTTCATCGGCCGCACCGAGTGGAACACATCGCCGGCAATCACGACTACATCCGGACCAAGCTGGATGACTCGGTCCATCGCACGACGAAAGGCGAGAGCGACATCTGCCTCCCGCTGGTTGATGCCCAGCGGAGTGACGCGGTGGTACTGCCGGAAGCCGAGATGCAGATCGGAGAGATGGACGAGTCGCACCAGTGGAATGTAGTGCGCGACCACACTGCCGGAACAGCACGGGGCGCTGGAGGTCGGGGCCCGGAACTCGGCAGCGGCCGCGACGACCCTAGATCCGGTGCCGGCACCATGACGCGGCGCTCCGAGATGTACCACCGTCTGCCACGAAGGGGTGCCGCACCAGAGACGCCTCAGCCTGGCTGCTTCTCGAACACCAGCCGGAAGTGGTCCATTAGCTCACGCTCGAAGCACACGCTGTTGGCGCTGACCCCTGAGACAAAGGCCAGCCGGAAATCACGGCTGAGGAGGTAGTGCGGCACCAGCGACAATTTGAGTAGCGTCTTCCTGACGCTCCGCTTCGCGAACCGCTTGCGCCACTGCCGGATGGTTTCGATGTAGTCCAACCGTCCGCTGCTTACCGAGACGAGGTGGAAGTACGGGTGGGCGGCGGATTCGAGTTGTTCCCTGCCGTAAGGGAGCCACGAGCCCGGAAACAGCTTCGACATCAGGCCAAGGTGGAAGGCGTCGGAGTTTCGGGGGGCTTCGACGTCCAACTGCTCAGCAGGGATCATGTTTCGGCCGAACACCATCGTCTGTAGATAGAAGCGACCGTTCTCGGGCAGGAGGTCGGAAACGCGGCGGAAAAGGTCATGGTAAATGGCGTCCTGCTTCCCCGCCCGATAGTCGGTTGGCGAGCAGAAGTGCTCGAACGCTCCCAGGCTGGCGACGGCATCGAACGAGCCGAACATGCCCTTCTCGATGGTGCGGCAATCCATGAGGTGGGCGTCGAGGCCGTTCTTTCGACAGGCCCCAACCTGCGCCTTCGACAAGCTTAACCCGACGCCGGTGGCGCCAAGTCCCTTGAGGTGAGCGAGCAGGGCGCCCCATCCGCAGCCAAGATCCAGCACGCGGCTGCCTCTACCAACGCGGAGAGCCCGAACAATGAACTGATGCTTGCGGTGCTGGGCTTCCTCCAGCGTCATCGTGAAGTCGCCGTCGTACATGGCCCCGCTGAAATCCGCCGTTTCACCAACGCTCAACCGGAAGATCCGGTCGATCAGCGAGTAGGTGAAATCCAGATCGCGTTTGTCGGCCACGGAAGTTGACGGCGGGGGACGCCGGAGGGTCGCGGACGCGGGCGGAGCCTAGCGCCTTGCCGTCCTCATCCGGTGTGTGATAAGAGTCTCGAAGCGAACCGGTTCGCTGCTGGATCCGGGCGGCGGGTGCATAGTCGAGCGGATGGTAATAGTGGCCCGTGAATCCGTCCACCAGCCGCGGCTGCGGTCGACCTGCATGCTTCCCGTGACGGCGCCCGTGGAGACGAGCCGGGCGCCATTGGGCAGGTCGGCAGCGGCAGAGTCGCGCGATATCGTTCCGCGAAGTGAGATGTGGGCCACCTGGCCTCCCCGAGTCAGCGAATCCAGGCGGAAGGTGGCGTGGAGCACGGCCGCTCCACCACCTGGCTGGCCCGCCATCGGGATCGTCATGGCTTGCGTCCAGCTGGATCCGATACGGACGGCCGCCTTCGGTAGCATGGCGGGCATCTGCGCCAACACTGCCTGGAGATCGGGCGCGAGGGTGGCAGGCGCATCCAGCACCGTGGCCGTCCCCTCAGGCGCAATACGTAGGAGCACGCGTCCACCCTGCAGTGCGCGACGCTGTGACTCCGATATGATCGCGGAACCGCCGGTCGCCGCCAGCGCCAGCGAGTCAGTCACCGCCAGCACCACTACGCCGGCGCTGTCGCTCGACTGCACTATCACCCGCGAGAGCAGCAGCATGTTGCTGCGCATCGTCAAGGTGGTGTCGCTCGCCCCGACTCGGGTGCGGCCCGTGACCTCCATCTCCTGCTCGAAGCGGGTATGCAGGGTGTCGTTAGTGCGCGGCATGATTCGCAGCAGCACGCCCTGCGCCTCGGCCACCACCGGCAAGACGACTCCAAGGAACGCCAACGAAGCAAGAACCCGCAGGCAGCGCCCCATTCTCCATGTCTCAGGATCCATACGGATCGTCCGGGAGGGATCGGATCGGTATGGCGAACGAGGCCTCCGCCGGTTCCCCGGCGGGCACGCGCGGCCTCAGCTGCGACGAGAAAAACTTCTTGACATCGTTTGGCCGACTTCGCTCCACTGCGTTGCGCGCACGGATGATCTCCACTTCGTCGTGCAGCGCGACGCGATCCTGCACCCAACTCAGGGTTACGGTGGAATCGAAGCGGCGGAGCGTGCGCAGCACGGCAACCTCCAGCGGCACATCGGTGGCCTGCGGGTAACGTTCTGCACCGTCGCGCCCACGCATGACTGCCGGCCTGGGAAAAGTCACGAAGATGGGTTGCGTGAAATGCGGATGGCGAACCATTAACTGCCCCTTTGCCAGCGTCTGCATCTTGGTACGAATAGCAGGCGCCAGCGCCGAGTACCCTGGTGTAGCCAGCTCGTCCCCATCCATGCGGCCGTAGAGCGCGGTGGCAGCGTTTCCGACTACGCGCCGATGGACCTGCGAGCGGAACTGTTGCGCGCTGAAGAGCACCAGTCCCAGGTATCGTCCGCGCTCCGAGATATCGAGCAGCATCTTCCGGACATAAGTATCAGCCCCATCGCTCGGAGCATATTTGTTGAGCTCATCCACGAACACCACCACCTGCTTGACACCAAGATCACGGCGCTCGAGATGCTCGCGAAGCTTGGAAACGATGCGTGCGAAGATCAGGTCCTGCGCATCCTCCTCGAGGAGCGCCACGTCAACTACGTACACCGCACGGTCCTGGAAGCTCCCCCAGGGAAGGTCGCTGGGGATGCCATCGTCGGTGACGAGGCCGGCGCAGCGGGTGGATATGTTTCCGAGACGATTGCGGATCTTGCGAATCGTGGCGATATGGTGTGTCCGCCAGCTCTCTCCGCCCCGCTCCTCCATCCCGCGGATGATGTCGCGGAACCATGCCTCCAGGTCGGCAAATGATCGAACCCGGTGCGGGCGGCTCAGTATCCGGTCCTCGAAATCGCGGTCGAGGACACGCTCCTTGATGAAGTCGATCAGCGCATCGGCCTTCGCATCCACATCATCCCGATTGAGGAGTACCTCCGCGTACTGAACAACCTCACGCAGCCCCCATGTGAGCGGTCGAACGTTTTCGAGCAGAGCCTCGTGCGACCGGATCGTGTTGAGACCGATGCCATTGGGCTTATAGGGCGCCAGATATTGCACGTTGCGGAATGGATCGGCCGGAACGTCGAGCCGCTCGTACATGGCTCGATCGTCATCGGTGAGCTCGCCCGGCAGATCCAGGTAGCACAGATCCGCTCCCTTCACATTGAAGCATACGGCCGCCACGGATCCCTTTTCCTCGGGGCAATGCGCGAACAGCGATGACAGCAACCACTCGACCGCGCTCGTCTTGGTGGCGAGACCGGAGACCCCGGTGATGTTGAGGTGGGCGGCCTCGGGTCCCAGAAGGAAATCCGCGTCCAGCGATACCGGGGAGTCCATGCCGCCCGCTCGATAGAGACCGATTGGAATTCCGGTGCCTCCCTCCCGCCGCACGTACCCATCCATGCGTAGCGCTACTGATACGTCGGCATCGGTGGCGAGATATACCTCTCCCATTGGCACCGGCTGGAGAGGCTCCTCCGGCAGCTGGCGCAGCACGGCTGCGGTGTACAGTCGCACCTCGGGCCGCTCAGTCGGGGCAACACTCACCCCCGAGGGGTCTCCATCATGGCTGAGCACGTCGAACAGCGGCGACTGAAGGTCGGTGTAGCTGAAGCCCTCCACTACCACGCCGTAGACGCGGGGCAGCTTGCCGGCGACGGGTTGTGCGCCCTCGACGCGCACGATCGTCCCGATGCCTACAGGGGCCCCAACGGCAGTCCAGAAATGGAACTGATGGGGCGTATTCGGCGCGCGTTCCGTGGCCACCACGCGGCCAAGGGGGGAAGCTGCGGTCGTCATATCCTGTGGCCTGGTCGGCAGGGAAGGCGTGAGAGGAGGAACCGGTGTTTTTTCAGCCAATGGCGCGGAGGTAGTCCTCGGTCCCTCTTATCCCGTAGACCATCGTATCCCAGCGAGGGTCCGGGAGTGCGAGAGGCAGCCGCTCGGCAAGGACCCACCGGGACACCAAGTTAACGCGATCGGTGACGTCGGCGCCGCCGACATCCGCGATCTCCACGCGAATGAGGGCCCACAACGCCCCACGGTTGTCGGTTGACCGAAGGCGCAAGTACCAACTCAGGACGCTGCTATGACCGCGCGGAGTAATGACGAAGGCGCTCGACCGCTCTCCCGCGCCCAGGGCAAGAACGGTCTCCAGTGCCTGGCCGGTTACGTAAAGCGTGCGGTGACTCTTCACGACTCCCACCACCAGCGGAGAGCGAGCAAGCGCATCCTCTCCGGCAATGCCACCGTCTACCAGGAGTGGCGTTCGTTCCAGCATACACCACTCGCGGGCAAGCAACCGCTCGAGCCGCTCGCGGCGAGCCGCCACCGCGGCACGCGCTCGCTCCATAGCCTGAAGGGGGTGCAGGACCGTTCCGCTCGAGCCCTCCTCCTCCCTCACATCGACCAGAGCGTCGGCCGGCAGGGTCTGGAGCCATGGATCGAGCGGTGTACGCGAGAAATCCGCATACAGCCCCCAATGGAGCGCCGGCTGGCCCCAGCGCACAAGGCGGCGCTCCACGCGAGCCCGGACGGCAGCCGCGACACGCGCCGCAACGATGGGCACGGCACCGTCCCATACCGCCACATAGCTGCGCTGGGATCCATCGAGGAACCCGCCGAAGGCGGGCTCAACCCCGTCTACCAGGCGCGGTTGAAGCGTTGCATCCTCCGCCGCCCGCGCGTCTATCAGCTTGGGAGGCTCTGTCTCTCCTACTAGGGTCTCGAGCCACGCCGTCGGCTCGAGAACCTCGTGCATGCGCGCCTCAGTCGCCACAACACGGCGAAGGGCGGAGCGAAACACCTGCTCAGACAGCACAGGACCCATAAAGTTGCGCCGTCCTCCATTGCACGCGGCACCAGCTCGGCAGGCCTACCACTCCGTCGCGCGCCGGTCGGCGCGCGGGCGGCGCGCTGCCGTCTGGAATCGCGTGCTCTCGCTTCTGCTCGCGCCGATCGGCAGCCTGGCGCTCATCCTAGCGTTGGTGTCGGGGTGTGACAAGGCGAGGGAGTTGCTCGAGGCAGGCCAGCCGTCAGTACCGCCACAGGTTTCGCCGGAAGAGGCGCTCGACCTGGACGCGGACCCGGTGGTCCTTTTCCAGGTCTTTGGAGAGCGGTCCGCACCACGCATGATTCCCATCGCCGCCATCCGGAATGGCACGCTAGAGAGCATTCGCCTGGATGAGGAGGGATGGCACCGCTTCGACCAGCGATTTCTTCGCGGCGGCAAGCAGTACCAGCTGTACCATGCGGGGAGAAGCCGGGGCGAGCTAGTGGTTGGACAGGGGATGTGGGAGCGCGACGAGTCGCTCTATTCGCTGCCGGGCTGTCGAACACTTACGCCGATAGCATCAGTTGCCCTTCAGGCGGAGGTGCGCGGAGGGTTCACGGTGGAGTTACTTGCGTCCAACGGTCTGTTGGGCATTCAACGCAGCGTTGGCACCATCAACCAGACTGAAGTCGCCGCCGTGGCCAAACGCGTGGCCGGGGAAGTTGGGAGGAATGCCGGTATGGACCGCCCCCTTCTCGACTCACTGGATTTCCACGCCCGGGCAATCAACACGGGCAACTCGGCGCCCACCATCGTCGCTTCCTTCATAGATCCGCTGGCCGAGCACGCCCGCTCCAGCGCGACTCGCACGCCACACCTCTTCCTGATTGCGGACGCGGATCGCCACGGCAGCTACAACGCCACGTACACGCACGCCACCTTCGGCGCTCTGGCGCGCACCGAATACCGCCGTTTCTTCGATCACCTCGATCTCACCGGAAATGGCGTGGATGAGATCATCCTCGAGGGGTGGCAGTTCGGCGGTGACACCTTCCTGGCCGTCCTGGCTCTTCGCGACGGCAGCTGGCAGGAGATCTTCCGCACCCGCTCCAGTTGGTGCCTGGACGAGAGACCTCGAGGATAAAGCGGCGCCTAGCCGCTGCCCTCTGCTTCACCGTCCACCACCCCCACCGCCACCCCGTCCCCGATCGGCACGATCACCCCGGTGATCCTCGGCTCGCCGGCAAAACGGCGGTTGAACTCGCGGACACCAGCGGTGTCGGCGTCGGTGGCCAAGGCGTCCAGAACGCGCCCGCCGCGGAGCGCGTTGTCGGCGATGATGAGCCCACCCCGTCGAACGAGGCGGAGCGCCCAGCCCAGGTAGGTGGGGAGCGGCTCCTTGTCGGCGTCGAGGAAGACGGCGTCGAACTGCTCTCGATCGAGCGCTGGAAGCAGCGCGAGCGCCGGGCCCACCCGCACCTCCACGCGACCCGCCAGCCCAGCCCGATCTATGTGGCGGCGCGCGAACTCGGCATGTCGCTGATCGATGTCTAGCGACAGCACCCGCCCCTCGGCACCCATCGCCCGAGCCATGCAGATGGCGGAGTAGCCGCCCAGCGTACCGACCTCGAGAACGTGGCGTGCTCCGATCGATCGGACCAGCACCTGCAGGAAGCGCGCTGTTTCAGGCGGCACAGCGATCGGAGGGAGACCCATCCGATCCGCTTCCTCGCGCAGCGCCCGCAATACATGGTCCTCCCGAGCGAACAAACCAGCAATGTAATCCGCTACGCGGTCATCCACGCGCACCACTCCGCACGATGCCGATGGCCGACGATGCTTGTCTCTCCCGCGGCAGCTCGAGCGACCTCATTCCTCCGCGGGGAATGGCGGAACGTTAAGGAGCCAGATGCCGCTGATCGCCGCGTGATCATCAAGCTCAAGCACAACGTCCCGCGCGATTCGCACGGCGCGGGCATGACGCACGCCACCGAGTGAAAAGTGGATTGTCCGCTCGGCATGGTCCGCCTCTGCGGCAAGCGATGTGTCAACCTGGAGCAGCTGCACCTTGCCACGGTCGCGACGCGCCGCCACGTGCACTGTGGCCTGTTCCGCGGATGGCTGCGTCAGCGCGCCCACCTTTCGCACATCGGGCCACACGGCGACCTCGATCCCATCTATACGGCCGCTCTTCACATCGAGAATGACCCACGACCCGTCGTTTCCCGCGAGCTCCACCGAACCGGTCATGCCGTCGTCATCCGATTTGACGTGGTGAAGATGAGCGGTGAGGATGTCGGTATCGGTATCCCAGCGATACTCTACTGCGGGCAGCTCGCCATCTGACGCCTGTACGTTCAGCACGATCACGGATTCTCCATGGCGGTGATACGTTGCACTTGCCCGCGCTCGGATGCGGAAGCGAAGTCGTGCATCGAGGAGCCGCTCGTCCCGCGGTGTACTCTCAGGCAAGCACACGCGGCTGCGCTCACGCATCCGTGCCGGGCGGCTTGGAGCCCACCCCGCAGGGTCGCTATACTGTACAACGCGCAGGAGAGACGCGCCATTGACATTTGGAGGTCGAATTGCAGCAGCGTGAGCGGCGGGAAAGTGGGGCGGAGCAGGATGGGCGCGAGCTCACCGGAGTGGCTCGTAGCCAGCATCTGCTGTACGTCCTGCCGCATGATCCGGCGGCCATCCCGCAATTCATGGATCCTGTGATCGAGCGGACCGACGGCGACCGCGATGCCACACAGGTACTCGTGCTCACGGCCGACTCCGACATGGCGGTGGCGGTGGCGGCGGCGCTCACACGCACCGAGGCCGGCCTGCTCCTGCGCGCGGTCCCGGTTACGTCGGCCTCGCGAGCGACGAGGTTGATGACACCGGCGCCCCCGGTCGTCGCCGGCTCGCCGGAGGAGCTTCTCGAGCTACTTCGCGCGTCGACGCTCAAGCTGGAACACGTCTCCACCATCGTTGTCGCCTGGGCTGACGCCCTTCTCACGACAGCGGAGGAAACAACCGTGGAGGCCCTGCTGTCGGAGCTCCCCCGTGACGCCACACGAGTTGTCGTCGCCTCGGAACTGACGCCGAAAGTGGAGGATTTCGTCGAGCGCCACGCCAGACGCGCCCGGCGTGTTGGCGACGTGAGCGTGGAGCGCGCCACGGCGCTCGATCTCCGCTACCTCACGAGCTCCGCGGATGCGCGGGCGCGGTCGCTGCGCCGCCTTCTGGACCTGACCAATCCGGAGCAGGTCGCGATCTATGTCCGCTCGGATGACCTCGAGGGGGATGTCCGGCGACTGGTCAGAGCGCTCGGATACGTGGAAGACTCCGGGATGGAGGTGACGCGCGGCGATGCTGTTCGCCGGAAGGGAGCGACGTTGATTCTTTACCAGCTTCCGCCTTCGCGTGAGGCGCTGCGTAAGCTTGCGGCCGGCGCAGGTGAGATCATCGCGCTGGTGCAGCCCCGGCAGCTAGGCGCCCTCCGGGCGCTTGCGTCTGGAGGGAGGGTGCAGTCCGTCAAGCTGCCGCACGCTGGCCTGGCTGCCCGACGAAAAGAGGAACAGGTACGGGACCAGTTCCGAGGGATTCTGGCCGATGGAGCGCCCGCTCGGGAGCTCCTCACGCTGGAGCCGCTGCTTGACGAGTATGACGGGATCGAGCTCGCGGCCGCGGCGCTTGCCCTCCTGGAGCGGGAGCGGACCACCAGGGGGGACGCACCCCGCGAAGCCGCGGCGCCGGAAACCTCCCAGACGGCGCGGCTGTTCATCAACGCTGGGACTCGTGACAGCGTCACGGCGCGCGATCTGATGGGAGCGATAACCGGTGAGACAGGAATCTCGGGCGACAGAATCGGGCGCATCGAGGTGCGCGATACGCACTCGCTCGTTGACGTTCCCGCTGCCCAGTCCGAAGAGGTCGCCCGCGGCCTGACCGGCACGGTGCTTCGGGGTCGCCGCCTTCAGGCCCGGGTGGATCCGGACCGTCCCCCCCCCCCGCGGGGGAGGCCGGACTCGCCCGCCAGCGGCGCGCGGCCCCGAGGCCGGACCGATCGCGGTTCTCGGGATCGGCCCGAGGGCCGCGCCCGGCGCGAAGGGGGTGGCCCCCCTGAGGGTCGCGGACGGCCCTCAGGTCAGGGCCGAGCCGAAGGGCGGGTGCGGCCCGAAGGACGAGGAGGACCGGAAGAACGGGGTGGATCCGAGGGAAGAAGCAGGCCCTCACCGAGCGCCCGATCCGGGAGCGCCGACCGTCCGCCGGGCCGGGGCCGCCCTGACCGTCCGCAGCGCGACTGAATCCGGAACGTGCCACCGTGTACTTCAACGCTCGCCCCGGCTCGATCGAGGTGATCGCCGGAGTGATGTTCAGCGGCAAGAGCGAAGAGCTCATCCGGCGGGTCCGGCGGGCCATCATCGCCCGAAGGAAGGTGCAGGTGTTCAAGTCGCACCTCGACGACCGCTACGCCGGACTATTTGCAGTCGCAAGCCACGACGGCCGCAGCGTGGAGGCGGTTCCCATCGACTCGGCGGCACAGATCGCGGCGCAGGTCAATCCTCTTGCCGACGTCATCGCAATCGACGAGGCCCAGTTTTTGGATTCGGAGGTGGTGTCGCTCGCCACCTCGCTCGCCCAACGCGGCCTTCAGGTGATCCTCGCCGGTACGGACACGGACTTCCGTGGAGAACCGTTCGGCGCGATGCCGCAGCTGATGGCCGTGGCGGACGCGGTCACCAAGCTCCACGCCATATGCGTCGTCTGCGGAGGACCGGCCACGCGCAACCAGCGGCTGATAGGGGGGAAGCCGGCGCGTTACGACTCACCTACGATCATGGTCGGGGGAAACGAGTCGTATGAGGCGCGGTGCCGCCACTGCCACCAGGTGCCGCGCCGAGACGAGGACCAAGTCCCGCTCCTTTAACGAGTTGCCTCAAAGCAGCGACGGTCGTCGTGGAGGAGAGCGGGCGCTCCTGCGCGCGCATCAGAAGCGCCGTTCCTGATCCCCTTGCTGCCGTCGGACATGTCATTCGCGAGACTGTCGCTGCTGGCTACCGTACTCCTTGGAACCGCCTGCCTCGACGACTCCCCGGTCGCGCCTGGAGCCGACCGGGCGCAGGTGGCGCTTGCATTCGATGGTGTCCTTCCCGGCGCGACAGTGGAGGTTCGGATCTTCTGGTCTGGGACGCAGCGCGCCGGTCCCAGCGGATCATCCGAGGTGAACCTGGCAACTGCCCGTGTGGGGGTCGACAGTGCCGAGCTGCGCATCCCTCTGGTGGTGGATCTCCGCCCCTGCTTGCCGCTCGAACGGAGGGCGGCCGGCGACTGGTGCGATGTGTTCATCGAGGTGAAGTTGTGGGAGGCGGGCGAGATCGCCGTGAGCACGCTGCAAGGACCTGTTCGGCTCGCACCCGGCGGCACGTCCGTGTCGCCCCGAACGTATCTTGCCGTAGGGAACACCCCGCCCATCCTGACGCTGGTAGACCGGGCAGTGCGGGTGGAGAGCGGCCTCTTGCGGATCAGGTTCGCGGCCGCAGATCCGGACGGGGATCTCATCGGCGCTGACGCCTACCTGGTGGACACGGCGACGATCACGGTCGGTTCGTCCAGGGCCACACTACCCGATCCGTACGGTTCGTTCGACGGCGCCGTGTACCTCCCAATTCCGTCGGAAACCGACTTCGCGCTCGTGAAGCTCCGGGCGAGAGATACGAGGGAGAATGCGAGTCCCGAGCTTGTGCAAGTGTTGGCACCGATTTCCGCGGCAGCCCCTGTCGTGTCGGATGTCTCTGGCATAGTGCGAAGCAACGATGTGGAGTTGACATTTCGGGTCACCGATCCGGAGGAGGATGCCAACGTGGTGGATGTGGTCTTCCGGAACGTCGTCGATGGTGAGATAGTTGTGGCCGACACGATCTACGGTACCTGCCGGCGTCCGATCCAGTTCGGCAATGGAGGCAAAACCATATCGTGTCCGCGCATCCCCGGCGTGGCAAAGGCAGAGGTGGTGGTAGTACCCTTCGATGCGGCGGGGAACTTGGGCCGAGCGAGTCGGTGCGCGATCTCGTCATCCAGTTTCTCCTGTAGCGGCCAGATGGCCGCAGCAGGGGGGAGTCGGGCGGATGCTGCACGTTGGTCTGACGGGGAACATCGCGAGTGGTAAATCCACCGTTGCGCGCATGCTCGAGCGGCGCGGCGCAACGATCATCGATGCCGATATTCTCGCGCGGCAAGCCGTAGAGCGCGGACGCCCAGCGCACGCGGCGATAGCGGAGAGGTGGGGAGAGAGTGTGCTCCTTCCGGATGGTGAGCTCGACCGGGACGCGTTGCGCGCGCGCGTCTTCGCGGACCCCAGCGAGCTCGAGGCGCTGAACGCCATCGTACACCCGGAAGTGGCCCAGCTTCGGGATGAAGCCCTGGCGGAAGCACGTGCCCGCGGAGATCGCGTCGTGGTTTCCGATGTCCCGCTGCTTTTCGAGCGCCACCTTGTGGACGAGTTCGATCGCGTCGTCCTGGTGGACGCTCCGCGGGATGTCCGCCTCGATCGTCTGGTGCGCGATCGTGATCTCAGCACCACCGATGCGATGAACATGATCGCCGCGCAGATGCCGGCGGAGCTCAAGCGAGCGCGCGCCGACCACGTGATCGCCAATGGGGGCACGCTGGAGGAGCTCGAGGAGCAGGTCGGCGTGATATGGGAAGCGCTCCAGCGCATGTCCCGAGAAGGGTCGCGAGTTCCTTGACACTTCCGCGGGAGGCGGAATAGACTTCCCCCCCGGCAACCACCCCAGCGGAGCAGCACGTGTCAAAGATTCCAGACGATCTTCTGTTCAGTGAGGAGCACGAGTACGTGAAGGCTACGGATGATCCCGATGTCGTCGAAGTCGGAATCACGGACTACGCGCAGGGCGAGCTGGGGGATGTGGTCTACGTGGAGCTGCCGAAGGTCGGTGACGGCTTCGGTCGAACGGACGTGTTCGGTACCATCGAGGCGGTCAAGGCCGTGTCGGAACTGTTCGCGCCGCTGGCCGGTGAGATCGTGGAAGTGAACGAGCGGCTGGACAAGGAGCCCGGTATCGTGAACTCCGATCCGTACGGCGAGGGGTGGATGGTCAGGATGCGCATCAGAGATTCGTCCGAACGCGACCAGCTGCTGGGTCCGCAGGAGTACGCCAAGCACGTCGGGGAGTAGGACGGCCGGTCGGACGCCGGGCTCAATGCTCTTCGCCTTCTACGTGCTCCTGATTATCGCCGTCGCCGCGGGCATCTCGGCGGTAGTGACGAGTGCGCTGCTTCTCCGCGGCCGCACGGGCCGCACGCTCGGCCCTGCCGAGAGTCCGCACGTGGACGACCGTTTGCGCCGAATCGAGCAAACCGTGGAGTCGCTCACGGCAGAGATGGAGCGGTTGACGGAAGGCCAGCGTTTTCTGACCGACGTCATGACCGAGCGCCGCGGCGAGCTGCCGCGACTTCCGAAAACGCCTCCCGAGGACCCGCACTAGCCGACCGCCGGGTCGGGCCAACGATTCCCATTCCCCAGGCCCATGACGGAGACCGCGAGCATCCTCGCCAATCCCTACATCCTGAGCATCGTCGTCTACCTCTTCGCCCTGGTGGGAGTGGGCGTCTACAAGTCTCGCGGCGTGAAGGACAGTGCGGACTTCATGGTTGCGGGACGACAGCTGGGGTGGTTCGTGCTCGTGGGGACGCTGCTTGCTACCTGGATCGGGAACGGATCGCTGTTCGGCGGGGCGGGGCTCGCGTACCGTAATGGTCCGGCTTCGCTGTGGGCGAACGCCGGTGCGTGGGCAGGCATCGTTCTCGTCTTTTTCATCGCCAAGCGCATCCGACGCTTCGGCAAGGTCACCGTACCAGACATCTTTCGCGCGCGCTACAACGGCAGTGCCGCGATGCTGGCGACGATAATCACGATCATCGCTTACCTCACGATCGTGTCGTACCAGTTCCGCGGCGGCGGTCGAATCCTGAGCATCGTGACCGACGGCGCGATCACGGTGGAGACGGGGATCATCATCACCGCCGCTTTCGCCATTACCTATACGGTGCTGGCCGGCATGATCTCCGTGGTCTACACGGACGTCGTGAACGGTATTCTGATGATCCTTGGCGTGATGACGGCGCTGGTGGTAATGGTGGTGATGGTGGGCGGACCAGGTGAGGTCATTGCCACGGCCAACGAGGCGGGCAAGTGGTCATTGTTCGGAAACTGGGGTCAGGAGCGGGCAACGGTCGTATCGGGCCCGATCGTCGCATTCTCCTTTCTCGTGCCGACCATGCTCCTGCTGCTCGGCGACGCCAACATGTACCAGCGCATCTTCAGCGCGCGCTCCGCCGGCTCGGCCAGCAAGGCGGTAGGTATTTGGGTGTTCGGTGTCATCATGCTCGAGTCGAGCATCGCCTTTCTCGGTCTCACCGGAAGCGTAGCGGCAACTCAGGGGATCATCCCCGAACTTTTCCCGGGAGGCCCTGCGCACACCGCGGCTAACCTGTCGGAGAACGTGATCCCCACGCTGGCGATCCAGGCGCTTCCGCTGGTGATCGGTATGGTGCTGGTAGCGACGATGATGGCGATCGTCGTCTCGACCGCCGACTCCTTTCTGCTCGTGCCCGCCACCAACCTCACCCGTGACGTTTATCAGCGCTACATCTCACCAAATGCGCCGGAGCGCCGGGTGGTACTCATCGGGCGAGGGATGGTGCTCCTGCTGGGTGGCATTGCCTACATGCTGGTGGACCAGTTCCCCACAATACTCGCGGCTGCCTACACAGCCTATCTGATCTACGGCGCAGCGATCACTCCTGGATTGCTAGCCGCATTCCTGTGGAGGCGCGCTACGGCACCAGCCGCGGTGGCGTCGATCGTGGCGGGCGGATCAGTGACTCTGCTCTGGACGTTCTACTTCTCGCGGCAGGAGTACTTCGGCACGTGGCACCCACTGCTTCAGGAGGTCACCTACCCCGCGGTATCGTTATCGGTGACGGCGCTGATCGTTGTCAGTCTGTTCACGCCACCGCCGACCGCGGAGCAGGTTGAGCCCTTCCATCGGCGGGGGGATCTGTCGGAAGAGGACGCCATGGCGACCGCTGGCGAGCGACATGCAGGGTAGTCCTCGCTGATACGACAGCCAGTGGAGGCAGCATGCGACGTCCGTTCCGGGGCATCTGGTTTCGGGACTGGCCGAATTGCGTTTTCTGGTGGATCCGATTGGTGAGCGCGGCACGAGGAGAAGCGAGACGATCGTGGCTCAGCCCGGGGATGTCATCCAGGTGACGATCCGACCATAACCAATTGCACGGCGAAGCCGTACTACGCCTCCAGAGGCGTCACGATCACCTGGGCGCCGCCGTCCAGGTGGTACCGGACCGCGACCTGCCACGGCTGGCAGCAAACCTCACAGTCCTCGACGTACTCCTGCGTCGCTCCGCCGCCAGGATCGAGCGCGATCTCGACCGGCTGCGCACAGTACGGACAGATTACGATGGCTTCGGTGTCCGCCGTTCCGTCACCGAGCGGGAAGTGCTCGTCGAGCGAGTCACGCTGCGAACGAGCCCAGGCGCCGGGATCGTGGGGAGCCGGATCATCGTCAGCGAAGCGCATTGTCGCTCATGCGCCCCGAATCGCACGGATAGGCCTACGCGAGAGGGCCGCCGATCTGGCGGCCCTCTCCACGTGCCAGTTGATCCAACGAGCTGGGGCGGCAGGACTCGAACCTGCAACTTCCTGATTAACAGTCAGGCGGTCTGCCAATTGACCTACACCCCAAAAAAGAAAAGCCCACCAGAGTCATCGCTGGCGGGCACCGTCTCGTCCGTCCAAGGAGCGAGGAACGTGTTAGCCAGTCCTCCGCGAGGAGCGCTGATTGTGATTGAGACCGGGCGTCAAGAACATGTGTCTAAACTAGGGCGGTGGCGCGGCCGCAGTCAAGATTCCTGGCGGCCCTGTTGGGAAGACGACCAGGTCGCGGTATCGGGCCGAACACTATCCCATAGGGAACTGACCAGCCACCGACCATTGGGCAACCAACCATGCCAAGCGGTCCGATCATCGGGGCCCGCCACGTGATGCCGAGGTCAGTATGACTCGATTCCTTCGACTCGCGAGCGGTTGGTCACGGTGAAGAGCAGCGGCTCGACTATCTCGCCGAAAGCGCTATCTTTTCCAGAGTCCTCGGCCGGCTCCGCTAGTGGGCGTTGTGGTCGCGGACGTCCAGCCGTGGGTTGGGGCGGTAGCCGCGATGTGGCATGTCCTTGATCGGCGGTCCCCTCAGCTGTTTATCGCAGTAACGGAGACGGAAAGGCGCGTGCGCTGATCCGTGGTCCGGGTGGCCTGCATCATGCTTCTACGCACCCTTGGCGAGGCCGCGCCAAGAGGAGGAAGTATGCAGCACCTATGGCACACGGTGACCGTGCTGGCAGCGGCAAGCGTTCTGGCGTCCTGCGCCCACCAGTCCCTCGAGCGCAGTCAACTCGCCGCCTCCGGAAGCGAAACAACGGTTCGCGTGAGGAACGATCGATTCCTCAACGCAACCATCTATCTTCTCCGCGGTGCACAACGAATGAGGCTCGGCACCGTAAGCGGCTACTCGTCGGAGACCTTCGTGGTGCCGTCGCACTACATGAGCGGCCTCACCGAGCTCCAGTTCCTCGTTGACCCTATCGGCCAGCGCGAGACGGAAGTGACCGACGTGATCCTGACGGAGCCCGGCGAGATGATCGAGTTGATGCTAAGGCGCGAGGGAGGCGCGTACCCCACTCGGCGCTAGCGCAACGCGCTAGCTCTCGTATGCCTCCGTGGGAACGCAGGCACACACGAGATTGCGGTCGCCGTACGCACTCTCCACGCGGCCTACGTAGGGCCAGAACTTCCTGTCCCGGGTCCATGGCGCAGGGAAGGCAGCGCGCTCGCGCGAGTAGGGTCTGTCCCAGCTGTCGGAGATGACGGCGCTCATCGTGTGCGGGGCGTTTGTGAGGAGATTGTTCCGGCGGTCGGCGATGCCAAGCTCGATCTCCCGGATCTCCCCGCGGATCGCGATCAGCGCGTCGCAGAAGCGGTCGAGTTCCTCCTTCGATTCGCTCTCGGTTGGCTCGATCATGAGCGTTCCCGCCACCGGGAACGACACCGTTGGGGCGTGAAAGCCGTAGTCGATGAGGCGCTTCGCGATGTCCTCCACATCCACACCGGCCGCGGTCTTCATTGCACGGGTGTCCACGATGCATTCGTGCGCAACGAGGTCGTGCGCTCCCTTGTAGAGCACGGGATAGTGGTCGGCGAGCCGCCGTGCTATGTAATTCGCGTTGAGGATCGCCACTTTCGTGGCGTGCGTCAGCCCGTCGCCTCCCATCAGGTCGATGTACATCATC
>CAYXRS010000035.1:0-25786 GCA_964467195.1 uncultured Gemmatimonadaceae bacterium | reverse complement strand
TCTCCTACTCGAACAGGCGGTCGATCTCGTCGTCCGCTCCCGCAAGAATGTTGGGTGGTGAGCTGCGCTCGCGCTGGAACAATTCCACGAACAGTCCGGTCAGTTCCTCCACGGCGCCCTTTGCCTTGAGCCTCACCAGGCCGAGGGTGGTGCGGTTGTCGAACAGGATCACCAGGATGACCCGGCGGGCGACATCGGCCAGATACATCGACTCCTGCTCGCCTTGATGAAAGAGCGAGCTGAATTCGGTTTCGCCGATCAATCGGGCGAGTTGATCGTTGGCGCTGAAGTCCGCGGCCGTTAGCGTGGCGAACGCCGTAGAGTCGAACTGCGGCTGCTCGCCAACGGTGGCGACCAGCTGCCCGGAGCGATCGACGAGCATCGCGCAACGCGCGTTGCTGTCTGCCAGAAACTGTTGCAGCGCGCGAGTGATCGCGCTGTAGTCGTCTTCGGTGAACGACCAGCTGGCTGCACCAACGGACATGTAGACTCCTGCTTATTGGAGGGAGGTCTCCATCCGGCGCAGAATGCGTTCACCACGCTTGCGAAGCGCCGGGTGCTGTTCCCACCTCACGTAGTCACGGAGCAGCCGAATGCTCCTGCCGCTCGTCTGCCCGCGCAGGTGGCCAAGTGCCGCAAGTCTCCGCCACGGATGCTGGCTGAACAGGTTGCGCCGGTAGCGGTGCATCTGCTGAGTCCAGACGACTAACCCCGCCAATAGGCCACCAACGAAGCCCGCGCTGGTCGCTAACCGCATGGCGCCTCGCGTCACATCGCCCTCCGGGCGCTGAGCGCCTGCGCGATAGTGACGCCGTCGGCATACTCCAGATCGCCGCCGACTGGGATGCCGCGCGCGATGCGCGAAACAACCGGTCCCAGCGAGGCGGCCTGCCGCTGGATGTAGAGTGCGGTTGCCTCGCCCTCGAGACTCGGATTCGTCGCGATTATCAACTCTCGAATCTCCACGTGCCCCCCCTCCCCCTCCCCCTCCCCCTTCCCCTCCCCCTCTCCAGCCTTTCTTTGCTGCCTCCCGCTCAGGCGCTCCAGCAGCCGATCTATGGTAAGCGCTTCCGGCCCGACGCCATCGAGCGGCGACAAGCGACCTCCGAGCACATGGTACACACCGCGGTATTCTCCCGCGCGTTCGATGGCTCCTATATCCGACGCTTCCTCAACCACGCATACCAGCCCGCGGTCACGCCTGGGATCGGAGCAGATGCCGCAGGGATCCTGCTCAGTGAGGTTGAAGCACACGGAGCACCGCCGCACGCGCTCGGAGAGTGCCGCCAGCACAAGCGCCAGGCGCTGGCTCTGCTCGGGGGGTTGCCTCAGCAGGTGGTAGGTGAGCCGGAGGGCGGTCTTTCGGCCGATCCCTGGAAGGCGCGAGAGCTCGAGTGCGAGCTCCTCGATCGCCGACATGCCTAGAAGGGCAGCGTGAACGGCAGCGGCATTCCACCCGCGAGCTGCGCCATCTCGTTCTGCGCCAGCTCCGCAGCCTTCTTCTGCGCTTCGTTGACCGCCACGAGAACCAGATCCTCGAGCATCTCGACATCGGCGGGGTCCACGACGGACTTGTCGATCTCGATGCGTCGGATCTGCCCCTTCCCGTCAGCGGTGACGGTCACCATACCGCCTCCGGCTGAGGCGGTGACGGTCTTATTCTGCAGTTCCTCCTGCATCTGCTGCAGCCGGCCCTGCATCTGCTGGGCCTGCTGAAGGATCTTCGAAAGGTCGGTCATGGCATGGACAACTGGTCGCCAGCGGGGATCGTGATGCGAAAGCTACCCCGCAAGCAACGTGCGCCGCAAGCGCGCTACGTCCACTCAACGAGTTCGAGGTCAAGCTCCTTGACGGCGGCCGCCAGCGATGGATCGCGCCGGCAAAGCAGCGCCAGCCGTTCTCCCTTCACAGCCTCTTCTGTAAGCCGCTGCGGCGGTCGCAAAGAACTGTTGGTCGTCTTGCGTAAGAGCCGCACGCGTCCCGCCCCGGCAAACAGCGTCGCCACCGCTGCCGCGACGTGTGCGGCTCCACCCTCGATCGCATCAGCGTACGGATCGAGCGGCTCCTCCAGCTCGAGGGTAATGTCCCCCCGCGAGGTCACGGCCACGGGGACGGCTCGCTCGAGCGCCGTGGCCAGGATGGCCCTGCGCGCTGATCGAAGCACTCCCACCACATCGCCCCACCGCTCAACGAGCCTGTTCAGCTCCAGGGGCTCGTCAGGCGCGGAGGTCGAGGCCGCCGTGGCAACATTCGGTGCCACCGCCAGGGCTGCTCCACCCCCCCTAACACCGTCGCCAACGTCAGATACCGTTGAGGAGGAGGCCCACGGCGCCGACTCTGGATCCAGATCGGGTGGACGCCCGGCGAATGCGCGCGCGTCGCCAGACGGGGGGGCCGCCGCCGGCTCCCGCGTGGGCTGACGGAGAACGGCAGAGTCCCTGCCGACTTTCTCCCCAGACTGAGCCGCCTTGGCCCGGCGAGGTGCCTCCTCCGCCGGACCCGGGGTAGATGGCCGCTCCCTCGGCAGCGCCCCCTGCCCCCCATCGCCACCCAGCGTGCGCAGCACCTCCTCCAACGAGACTGTGCGGTCCATCAGCGCGCAGCGGACCAGCAGCGCCTCCAGCAGCAGCTGCTGCTGGGCGCTTCGCCTGAAACGCGGTTCGATCTCGGTCACGAAGCTGAGCATCCTCAGCAGATCACCGGACGTGAGGCGACCTACCCCTTGTCGGAGTGCTTCACGCGTGCGCTCTGAGAGGTCGGTCACGTCCCCCCCCAACGTAATCGCAAGCTGGCCTCGCAGGAGATCCGCAAAACCGCCGAGGAACATCACCAGATCCACGCCTTCCTCAACCAGGCGGCCAACAGCCGGGAAAAGATCGCCGGCTCGTCCGCTGCCCTCCGCTACGAGGTCGAGAATGCGAAGGAACTCGTCCTCGGGCACGAGGCCGAGCGCCTCGCGCACGCGCACCGCACTGAGGCTGCCATCGCCCAGCGCCAGCGCCTGATCAGCGAGACTCAGCGCGTCGCGCATGGAGCCATCGGCGGCGCGCGCCAGCATTGCCAGAGCTTCCGGCTCCGCCTCCACCTTCTCGGCCGCGAGCACCTCGCTGAGGCGCGTGCGCACATCCGCTGGCGACATGCGCTTGAAGTCGAAGCGCTGAAGACGGCTGAGCACCGGGGCAGCGGTGTTGGCGATCTTCTGCGGCTCGGTAGTCGCGAACACGAATACTACCCGCGGCGGCGGCTCCTCCAGAATTTTCAGGAGCGCATTCCACGCTTCGCGCGTGAGCATGTGCGCTTCGTCCACAATGTAGACCTTGTAGTGCTCCTCCGTGGACGGCGCGTACATGGCGCGCTCTCGCAGCTCGCGGGCGTCATCAACGCCGCGGTTGGACGCGGCGTCAATTTCGACCACATCGAGCGACGCCGATCCGCTCCAGATCCGTGTGCACGATGCACACTCGCCACAAGGCTCCCCGGCCTTCTCAGCCGGAAGATCGCCGGTCGCGCCGATTCGGCGCTCACAGTTTAGTGCCATTGCCAGCACGCGAGCCAGCGTCGTCTTTCCCACACCGCGCGGGCCACAGAGCAGATATCCATGCGCCACGCGTCCGCGAGCGATCGCTCCTCTGAGAGTGTTGGAGACGTGGGATTGCACGGCGACGGACGCGAACGTCTTCGGACGGTATTTGCGCGCAAGCGAGAGATGCATGTGCAAACCTGACGGGGAACGGACGGCCGAAGTGGCCCTAAACGACGAAGGCCCGTCGGCGAGAGACTCGCCGCCAGGCCGCAAACCTTAATGACTCCGCCTGCCGGAACAGCACCGGCGGGCGTTGATGCGCAAGGCGCGGGTTCACCGCTCCACCGGAGCTCGAAACACCCGCGCCAATGCCCCAGGCCTGACGAAGCGACGCAAGACACCACATGCCGCTGCTACCTTCGGGGTCCTGACGGGGTTAGTGGGCTCACGCCCTTCGGGACCTGGGACACGTTCAAAGATAACTCTCCTGAGACCGCGATTCAACGTACATGGGGCCGAGCACCCGTACAAAGTACCAGTATTCAGGCCCAGCGCGGGCGGGTGTCGCCCACTACTCCGGAACTCGATTGAACGCTCTCGCGCAAGTCTCCAGAGCGCTCGCCAACCGCGCTCCAGCCTCCCGCGCTCCCTTTTCGTCGACGTCGAGATGAAACACCGCCCGCAACCGCGTCGGCGACCAGACAGTGATCAGCAGCCCCCTCTCCGCTGCCTCGGCAGCAATGTCCGGTGCTGAACAACCCGGCGCCAGATCCACCATCACAATGTTCGTCTGAGGTTTCAGCACGCGCGCACCGCCGGCACCTTCCACCAGTTCGGCAAACCGCCGAGCATTGGCGTGGTCTACTTCCAGCAGGGCCAGATGCCGGTCGAGCCCATGCAGCGCGGCGGCGGCGAGAATGCCCGACTGCCGCATACCACCACCCAACCGCTTCCGCACCCGCCACCCCTCCTCCATTAGTGCTCTTGGGCCAGCGAGCGCCGCACCCACCGGCGCGCCCAGGCCTTTGCAGAAAGACACCATCACCGTATCGGCCGGCGCGGCCAGACTCGCGGGCTCGATGCCAAGCGACACCGCGGCGTTCCACAGGCGCGCTCCGTCGAGGTGAACGGGCAGCTCGTGCTCGCGCGCTACGTCTCGCAGGTCGGCGAGCTCCCTTCCCCCGCTCACTACACCGCCGGCTCCGTTGTGCGTGTTCTCCAGACAGACGAGGCTCGGGCGCGGTACATGTTTCGATTGCGGACGGATGGCAGCACGCAGCGCCCGGGCATCCATCACCAATCCGTCGCCGCGCACCGGACGCACCTGAGCGCCGCTCAACGCCGCTGCGCCTGCCACCTCGTAGTGAATGATGTGCGACTCCGCGTCGAGGAGTATCTCCGTACCCACCTTGGACAGCAGCCAGATCGCGGTCTGGTTGGCCATCGTTCCGCTAGGAAAGAACAGCGCGGCCTCCTTGCCCAGCCGCTCGGCCACCGTCTGCTCGAGACGCGCTACAGTCGGGTCGCCATCGAGGACGTCGTCTCCCACCTCGGCCTCGGCCATCGCGCGACGCATGGCGCTGGTGGGGCGCGTAACGGTGTCACTCCGCAAGTCGATTCGCATGCCGGCAAAGATGCCGACGCCGGAACGGTTGGTAAGGAGGGAAGGATGCGAAAAGCGCCGGACCCGACCTGGGCGCGGCGCTTTTCATTCAGCTGACCTGCCGATCGTTCACGGCTCGATACGAATGGTCGGCCGCCTGATCTCGACCGTATCGCGCCGAATGGTCGGAACTTCGATGGTGTCGACGACCGTGCCCGCGTCCACGGTGGGAAATCTCACCGTGTCGCGCTCCGTTTCGATCACCGGGCGCTCGATTTCCGCGGTCCTATCGTTGGTGCGCTCGCACGCCGTTACGCCGAAAAGCGCAATTGCCGCGGTCGCAAGAAAGATTCTACGCACTGGACGCCTCCGGATTCTCTGAAAGTTTGCCTCTGTCGAGACAACGCCAGGCAGGGCAACCTTCAGGCCAGCCGCGGAGCACCGGCGATTGGGCGCGCGCCGCAGCACCTCGGATGCGTGATGGAGATCACCTCAGCGTGATGCTACCGGTACCGCCGCTGGAGCGCGTCGAGGGCCGCTGCCCCGGGACACAGTTGGTCAAAGGGGAGATCCACCAGCGGGGTGGACACGGTGTCGTTCAACTCGTGCATCTCGGTGCTGCTGCCCTCCTGGATGTACAGCAGTCCCGTCGGCACCTCGCCGCGCTCCTGCAGTCGGCGCACGTGGGTGTAGGCGCCGTCGCGGTTGGTGGGATCATACCCCTCAGCCACCTTGCGGAATCGCACCATGCTGCCGTCGTGCATGCGCACCTCGGCCGCCGCCCCCTCCGAGTATTCGGCGGTGATCTCGCGCCGCAGCGGCACGTAGTCCACCGGTGCCACCTCGTGATGGTGCTGGCGCGTGTACAGGTAGCTCTTGGTGGAGCCCTCGTGATCGTTGAAGGTCACGCAGGGTGAAATCACATCCAGCATCGCGAACCCGCGGTGCGCGATGCCCGCCTTCAGCAACGGCACGAGCTGGGCCTTATCGCCCGAAAAACCACGCGCCACGAACGTTGCGCCGAGGGTGAGCGCAAGCAGCACCGGATCGATGGGCGGCTGCGCATTCGGCTCGCCGCGCTTGGAGCGCGAGCCCAAATCGGCGGAAGCCGAAAACTGCCCCTTGGTCAGCCCGTAGACACCGTTGTTCTCCAGCACGTACAGCATGTTCACGTTGCGTCGGATGATGTGGCAAAGCTGTCCCAACCCAATCGACAGCGAGTCGCCATCGCCCGAAATGCCGATATACACCAGCTCCCGGTTGGCCGCGCTGGCACCGGTGGCGATCGACGGCATGCGGCCGTGCACGGCGTTGAATCCGTGAGCCTCACGCAGGAAGTATGTGGGCGTCTTGGACGAGCAGCCGATCCCGCTCAGCTTCGCCACGCGGTGTGGGGAGATCTCCAGCTCGAAGAAAGCCTGTATGATCGCGGCGGTGATCGAATCGTGCCCACATCCGGCGCAGAGTGTGGAAAGCGTGCCCTCGTAGTCGCGTTGAGTGAGGCCGAGTGAGTTGCGTCGCAGCGACGGGTGGCGAACGGCCGGTTTGGGTATCGATGTGCTCATGCAGGTGCTCCGGTAACGTGTCGTTCCACGGCGTCGATCACGGTTTCCGCGCTGAGGGGTATCCCGCCATAGTCCCGCACTGACAGGAGGCGTTCGGGGGCGACCCCGAGTTCGTTGATGAGCAGCGCGCGCAGCTGCCCGTCGCGATTTTGCTCGACCACGAAGCACTGCTCATGCTGGCGGACGAAATCGGCCACCGCCATCGGGAACGGGAAGGCGCGTACGCGGAGATAGTCCACCGGCGACCCCGCGCTCTCCAGACGATCGAGCGCCTCGACGATCGCGCCGTCACAGCCGCCAATGGAAATCAATCCCAGTCGCCCGCCCGCCCGCAGGCGAATCTCAGGCGCCGGCACCGACTCCGCAGCACCCGCCATCTTGCGAGCCAGACGATCCATCACCTCGGTGTACTCAGCGGCATCCTCGGTGTACGCGCCATCACGGTTGTGCCCCGACCCGCGGGTGAAGAAAGCGCCCTTGGCATGCACGCCGGGCAGCGTGCGAGCCGCCACGCCGTCGCCGTTTATGTCGCGATAGCGGTAGAAGCGCTCGATCCGCTCCAGCTCTTCGGCGCCAAGTACCTTGCCGCGATCGGGGCGGTAGCTGTCATCCCACTCCAGCGTCCGGCACATCCAGTCGTTCATCCCGATGTCGAGGTCCGACACCACGAACACCGGTGTCTGGAATCTTTCGGCAAGATCGAAAGCCTGAACGGCCAGATAGAAGCACTCCTCCGGATTGGCAGGAAAGAGCGCGATGTGTTTGGTGTCGCCGTGTGACGCGTAAACTACTGAGAACAGATCGGCCTGCTGCGTCCTGGTCGGCATTCCGGTGGACGGACCAACACGTTGTACGTCGAAGAATACCGCTGGTACCTCGGCGTAGTACGCCAGGCCGATGAACTCGCTCATGAGCGAGATTCCGGGACCTGCCGTCGGCGTGAACGCGCGTGCACCCGCCCAACCCGCGCCGATCACCACACCCGCCGCCGAGAGCTCGTCTTCCGCCTGCACCACACAGAAGCGTTTCTGCTTCGTCTCGGGATCCAGTCGGTACTGCTGGGCGAGCGCACGGAACGCCTCCATTAGCGATGTCGCCGGCGTAATCGGGTACCAGGCACCTACTGTGGCGCCCGCGTAGAGGCAACCCAGCGCTGCCGCAGTGTTTCCGTCCAGCAGGATGTGTCCCCTGGTGGCGTCCATGCGCTCCAGCCGGATCGGCAGCGGACAGTCGAAGTGCTGTCGGGCGTAGTCATAGCCCAGCCGGATTGCGAGGAAGTTGGAGTCGAGCAGCGCCTGCTTGCGCGAGAACTTCTCGCGCAGCATGCCATCCACTACCTCCATATCGATGTCCAGCAGCGCCGCCAGCACACCGGCATACACGATGTTCTTCATCAGCGTCCGTTCGCGATCGCCCGTGAATTGCTCGATGCACATCCGACCGAGCGGCACGCCAAGGAAGGAGATGTCGTCGCGGGCCAGCGCAGCAGGCAGCGGCCACGAGGAGTCGTACAGCAGCCAGCCGCCGGGTCGCACTTCGGCGATGTCGCGCGCATACGTGGCCGGGTTAATTGCCACCAGCAGGTCGAACGCCGGAGTTCGCGCCGTGTAGCCGCTTCCATTCACCCGGATCTCGTACCAGGTCGGCAGCCCCTGGATGTTCGACGGGAAGACGTTCTTGCCGGAGACGGGCACGCCCATCCGGAAGATCGCCTGCATGAGCAGCCCGTTGGCGGAAGCCGATCCGGTGCCGTTCACTGTTGCGATCTTGAAGGCGAAATCGTTGACGCGGGGCGCGGACGATGAAGCGGGCCCGGTTGCCGCAGAGGTCTTCGGGACGGGAGACGCCTCGTCGGACGATGCTATGCGTGTGACGGACATGCCGGGCGTCCCGCGTATGGGATGAGCAGATCGAACTGCTGCATGTCCCATGCGGCAGTGGGGCAGCGGTCGGCGCAGAGACCGCAGTGCAGGCAGACATCCTCATCCTTCACCATGACGCGCCGCGTTTGCGGAAGGTCCGCCGAAACGTAGAGCTCCTGCGACGTGTTCTCCGCAGGCGCCATCAATCGGTTACGCAGCTCATCCTCGGGCCCGTTCCTGGTGATCGTAAGACAGTTCACCGGGCAGATGTCGATGCAGGCGTCGCACTCGATGCAGAGCTCCGCGGTGAAATGCGTCTGAAGGTCGCAGTTGAGGCAGCGCTCCACCTCACGTGCCGTTTGCTCGGGTGTGAAGCCCAGCTCCACCTCGATGCCGAGGTCCTCGAACCGCTGTGCCAGGTCCACATGTACCATCTTCTGACGCAGGGATGAGTCGTACGCGTTGCTGTACGCCCAGCTGTACATCCCCAGCTTGGCGCTGAGCAGGTTCATCCCCCAGGGTGGACGATCGTCCAGAGGTGTGCGCTCGCAATACTGATGGATGGAAATCGAAGCCTGGTGTCCGTGCTCCACGGCCCAGATAATGTTCTCCGGTCCCCAGGCGGCATCGCCGCCAAAAAAGACACCGTCGCGAGTGCTCTGCATCGTGACGCGGTCAACCACCGGCATGTCCCACGAGTCGAACTCCAATCCGATGTCGCGCTCGATCCAGGGGAATGCGTTCTCCTGTCCGATGGCGAGGATCACGTCGTCGCACGGTATCACCACTGTATCGATCACTTCGCTGCGCTGCTTGCCCTCGGCGCTCTCGCTCCACCGCACGACGTCGAACTCCATCCCGGTCAGTACGCCGTTCTCTACGATGAACCGCCTGGGTGCGTGGTTCTCGACTATCTCCACACCCTCTTCCTCGGCGTCCTCCAGCTCCCACGGCGAGGCCTTGAAGTAGGGGCGCGACCGGCGAGCCATGACCTTGATATCGGTACCGCCGAGTCGCTTGGAGCTCCGGCAGCAGTCCATGGCCGTATTCCCGACGCCGATGATGAGAACACGCTCACCGATGCGATCGATGTGGCCGAAGTGCACCGACTCAAGCCAATCGATGCCGATGTGTATCCGATCGCTGTCCCGGCGGCCGGGGATCTCCAGCTCCTTCCCCTTTGGTGCACCACTGCCCACGAACACGGCGCCGAATCCCTGATCGAGCAGCCAGCGCATGCTGGTGACCGGCGAGTTGTAGCGAACGTCGACGCCCATGTCGAGGATGACGTCGATCTCCTCGTCCAGCACCTCGGCGGGGAGTCGAAATGCGGGAATGTTGGTCCTCATTAGCCCGCCCGGACGGGAGAGCCGCTCGAAGATCGTGATCTCGTAGCCGAGCGGGATCAGATCGTTGGCCACCGTGAGGGAGGCCGGGCCGGCACCCACACAGGCGACGCGCCTGCCGTTGCGAAACGACGGAGCCCGAGGCAGCCGGTCGCTCACGTCGCCGCGCCGATCGGCGGCAACCCGCTTGAGGCGGCAGATAGCTACGGGTTTGCCGTCTACACGCGTGCGCCGGCAGGCTGGCTCGCAAGGACGGTCACATGTACGCCCAAGTATTCCGGGAAAGACGTTGGACTCCCGGTTGAGCATGTATGCGTCTGCGAAGCGCCCCTGCGCGATGAGCCGAATATACTCCGGCACATTGGTATGGGCCGGGCAGGCCCACTGGCAGTCCACCACCTTGTGATAGTAGCGGGGATCGGAAACATCGGTCGGCTGCACGTGTGGGACCCCCAGGGGGACGATTGATGATACTTCATCATGTATGAATGGGACGCGCCTTGGCAAGCGGAATTTCCCGACCCCCGCTGCGGTGCCTCCCGACGATTGCAACTTCGCCCCGGAGGGCCACTTGCCTGCCTGCTACTCACCTTGCTTGGCTGTGACGCCAATATAGCTTTGGTGGTCCTCATAGCGGCTCGGGGCGCCGGATTGGCACCCCGATGTTGCGCCGCTCCACGAGTCGGCGAAGCTCCGGTCCACTAACAGCTCGAGAGTGCGCAAACTCACAGCCCCGCTACGCTCACCCGCGCTGCTCGCCGCCGCCGTGTATGCCCTGGGCGGGGCCGGGTTTGCCGGGGCTAACCTCATCCTGGCTCGATTCTTCGAACCCGTGGAGTACGCGGTGTTCGCGCTTGCCCTGGCGATCGTCAACTTCTCGTCACCGGTTGCGCCGCTGGGCCACGATGGTGTGATCCTCCGCCGGAACGTCCCGCTGGGCCCAGTCCTAATGCGGCGGACATTCCTGGCCGCCAGTGGAACGGCCGCGATCGCGGTCACGGTCGGCGGCCTGCTCTACGACCTCTCGCCAGTCGTGCTGCTGCTCATGTTCCTCGCTGTTCTTGCCGGTGGCATGAAGGCGATGGCGACCGCGGTCTTGCAGAGCCGGCAGCGATTCGCTCTGTCGCTGCCGCTGACTCAAAGCCCGAACATCGCGCTGCTCGGCGTGTCGGTGCTGATCGCCGCTCTCGCCGTGAGGGAAGCATGGATAGCGATTGCGCTGTTTGCTGGTCTCAGCATCGTCATCAGCGCCGCAGGCATCCTTGCACTGCCCCGAGGCGAGGGAGAACCGCCCGAGGTGCGCTTCGGGTGGCGAGAGCCACTGGCATACGCCGGTGCCCACGTGGGAGTACTGCTTCTCGTGCAGCTCGACCGGCTGATCATCCCGCATGTGCTCCCGCTGGAAGAGCTGGCCCGATATGCTGTCGTCGCGGCCGTGGTGGGTTCCGCGTTCCGCGTCCTCCAGATGGGCGTTGGCCACACTCTCATACCACGGCTCCGCGCCGCCGCCAACGCCAGCGCGCGCTGGCGGTTAATGCGGCAGGAAGGAGCAATCGTCGGTGGTATCCTGTTGATTGGTTCGGCAATGCTCTGGTATCTCACGCCGCCGCTGGTTCACATGGTTGTCGGTGACAAATACGACCTGCCGCCATTCCTGATCCTCGCGGCAATCATCACCGGAATCGCCAAGGTGTTGGGCTCGTTCACGCGTGCCCCTGCCGTGGCTTTGGGTAACGAGAGCGAGCTGTTGCGCCTTAATCTGCTCGGTTGGGCTGCGGTGCTGATCGGAATCGCTGGCGGAAGTGCCGGCGCCGAGTGGGGGCTGGCTGGTGTGATCCTTGGCGTGTCGCTAGGCTGGTGGTTTGGCGCGCTTGCTTCCGGAGCGATGTCGCTGCGACACCTGCGCGGCGGTGCTCGCGTGGTGACACTCCGACCCGACCCTGAACTGCCCGTCGTTGAAGATGCGGTGCAGGGCTCGACGGAGTAGGTGGCGTCGCCCACCGCATATCCAGCAGCTCATGCGAGGTCATTCATGCACGAGACCAACGCGCGATCACTGTTGGCCGGGGTCGGCGTCCGGGTAGAGGGAGATCCCGGGCTCGTGACGCGCGTGCTGGCATTGCTCGGCGGCGCTCCGCCTGCGCCTCCCAGTCTGCCGGCCTGGCTCACCCTTCGTGCGCGCGCGGGCCCTCCGCCCAAACAGGGCCGACACGTACTGTCGCAGCCCCCCGTCGAGATCTCCCTCCACGAGACCGGCACTCCGGTGATCGTAGCTGAAGATGTGGGTTTGTTGGCGGGCGAGGTAGTCGAGCTGAGTGCAGCGCCCTCGGCCGAAGACCGCCTCGTGCGCGCCGTAATGGACGCATCATGGCCGCTCGCGCTCCCGCGATTCGGTGCCTTCCATGTCCACGGCGGGGCGGTGCGCGATCCAGCGGGACGTGGCTGGCTGCTGGCCGGCGACGCCGGCTCGGGGAAGTCCACGACGGTCCTGTCGCTCGCGCTGGAAGAGTGGGGTTGGACGTCGGACGATGCCACCTACCTTCGACGCTCCGAGAACCAGATCGTGGCGGAGGGGTGGCTGGAGGCCCCTCGTGTTTCGTCACGTTCGGCCGCTGCGCTGCGACTGAGCCGGGAGGATTCCACGTCACCATTCAAGACGGCGGCGGTGCTTCCCCCGCGCGTGATCGCGGCTCGCACATCAACCATAGCGTTGCATCGATTGGTTCTCCCCGAGATCGCGGGAGCCACCAGATTGGAGCGTATCGAGTCGAAGAAGGCGCTGGACGGGCTTCTTCGCGCATCCGCCTGGCTCGTCTGTCTCCCATCCGTCGCTTCCGACTACCTGCGCCTGCTCGCCGATGTCGCGGCGCTCCCCGCCTGGCGCCTGTTGCTCGGGCCGGAACTGCTCGAGGAGCCCGCGCTTGCGGCCGGAATGCTGGCCGAGTGCGAGCCTTGAAACGCTACCGCCGCCACCCCTCGGTCGTCGCCACTGAGTTGTCAGGTGAGGTGGTGGCGCTGCACCTGGACACCAAGCGGTACTACACGCTCAATCCCACGGCATCGCGGGTGTGGCTCGCGCTGGAGGAAAGCGCGGACGAGACGGCGCTGGTGGCGGCGCTCACGAGCAGTTTTGACGTTCCGGAAGACGAGGCGAGTGAGAACGTAGCCACGTTACTTGGGGAGCTTCTCCAGATGAACCTGATCGAGCCATGCGACAGCTGACCAGGATCGAAGCGATCTCGCTATGCCTGCTGGTTCCGCCGGCACTCGAGCTCGTCTCCGCGCGGCGCGTCTTTGGAGCGATCTCGCGCATGCCGAAGCGGCATGGTGGGCCCACGAGCCCGGAGTCGCTCGCCCGGGCAGTCGATCGCGTGCTCGGGGGGTTGCCGTGGATCTGGCGTCGCACCTGTTTGCGCCGTGCCACGGTTCTGGCCGCCCTGCTGCGACGGGAGGGGCGTGTGGCCGAGGTGGTGATTGGCGTTCGACGCGACGAGGCGGGCGCGCTGGAGGCGCATGCCTGGGTGCGCTGCGACGGCGTGGAACCTTTCCTCGAATCCGAGCCGGATCGCGCGTTTACCGCGCTGCAGCGCCAGCCACATGGACGCTCCTCACCATAGTCATTGGATCGCGACGGGGCCCGGGCGAGGCTATCTTTCAAGGATGTCCACGCGCGCAGGCGCGCTCACCCTCACCAGAAACGGTTCCGATGGGCAGCAATCCACTACATAGACTCCATGACGCCGGCCAGTCCATCTGGCTTGACTTCATCGATCGTTCGATTCTCATGAACGGAGAGCTCGCGAGACGGATTCGCGACGACGCGCTCACCGGCATGACTTCCAATCCCACCATCTTCGAGAAGGCGCTTGCAGAGGGCAGCGCATACGACGCGCAGCTCGCAGCCGCGCCAGCCGGCCTCACTGCCTGGCAGCTCTTCGAGCTGGTCGAGACCGAGGACGTACGCAATGCCTGCGACATCTTCCGGCCGGTTTATGATCGCACGGAGGGAGTGGATGGATACGTATCCATCGAGGTGTCGCCGGGCGCCGCGCACGACGCGGCGGCCACGGTGGATGAAGCACACCGTCTGTGGGAGATGGTCGGCCGCCCAAACGTGATGATCAAGGTGCCGGGCACGACGCAGGGAGCGCTAGCCTTCAGACGCCTCATCGCCGATGGCCTGAACGTGAACGTCACGCTGCTGTTCGCGGTGGAGGCGTACCGCACGATAATCGATGCCTACATTGCGGGCCTCGAGGACCGGCTTGCCGCCGGCGGTGATGTCGATCGTGTTGCTTCGGTGGCGAGCTTCTTCGTGAGTCGTGTCGACACAGAGGTGGACAAGCGCCTCGATGCCCGAATCGCGGCGGCTGGCAGCTCCGCCCAGCGGCTTGCCGCGCTGAAGGGACGGGCGGCGATAGCCAACGCGCGCCTTGCCTACGCTCTTTTTCGCGAGGTGGTGGAATCCGAACGCTGGCAGACGCTCGCAGGCCAAGGCGCGAGGGTGCAGCGGCCTCTGTGGGCAAGCACGAGTACCAAGAACCCCGCCTATCGCGATGTGCTGTACGTGGAGGAGCTGATCGGGCCGCATACGGTGAACACGATGCCGCCGAACACGCTCGAGGCCTTCCGCGACCACGGCGTCGTGGCGCGCACGGTGGACCGTGACATCAAAGGTGCCCACGCGCTCGTCGCCGAGCTGGAGGAGGCTGGCATCCCGCTGCCTGACGTGACCGACCAGCTCCTGTTGGAGGGAGTCGCAAGCTTCAGTCACTCGTTCGACGGAGTGATCGCGCGCCTCGAGGAGAAATCGGCCGCGCTGGGGCAGGAGCTTGCGCGGGCCTGACGCCGGCAACGCCCCGGGGGTCGTGACAGCCCTTCACATCGCGCGGACGAAGATCATCTGTACCCTCGGGCCGGCGTCCGCGTCGCGCGAAGCGCTGCGCGCGATGATGAACGCCGGACTCAATGTTGCCCGGCTCAACTTCTCCCATGGAACGCACGAGAGCCACTCGGACACGATCGCGCTCGTGCGTGAGGTGGCCGCCGAGCTCGAGCGTCCCGTTGCACTGCTTGGGGATCTTCAGGGACCGAGGATTCGCGTGGGAGATCTCCCGCAGCCGGTGCTGCTGGAGGAAGGCGCCGATGTCGTGCTGGCACCGGAGCAGGTGGCGCGCGCCGGCGAGATCCCCACCACCTACGAGGATCTGTGCAGGGACGTCCACGTGGGCGACCGCATCCTCATGGACGACGGACTGATCGACCTGATCGTGCTCGAGGTGGATCGCACGCGGGTGCGCACGCGCGTGCTGCACGGCGGGCTGCTGCGGAGCCACAAAGGAATGAATCTCCCCGGCGTGCTGGTGTCGGCTCCAGCCATCACCGACAAGGATCGGGCCGACATCGCCTTTGCCATCGATCAGGGAGTGGACTATCTGGCGCTGAGTTTCGTCCGTCGCGCCGAAGACATTGCGATGCTTCGCGAGCTGATACCACGCACCATGCTGGTCGTGGCGAAGATCGAGAAGGACACGGCGCTCCAGAACATCGAGAGCATCGTGCAGGCATCTGACGGGGTGATGGTGGCGCGCGGCGATCTGGGTGTGGAGCTGCCGTACGAGGAAGTGCCGATGGCCCAGAAGCGGATCATCGGGCTATGCAACACGCTCGGCCGTCCGGTGATCACGGCCACCCAGATGCTGGAGTCCATGGTCAGCAGTCCGCGCCCAACACGGGCCGAGGCCAGCGACGTTGCCAATGCCATTCTGGACGGCACTGATGCGGTAATGCTTTCCGCCGAGACGGCGATAGGAGCGTATGCACCGCTGGCCGTGCACGCAATGACGCGGATCATCTCCCATATCGAGCGCCGGGCCGGCGTGCGCACGGCTGCACCGGTGGTGACGCGCACACGCGACGGGAAGGTGCCCACCGAGGATGCCATTGCAGCCGCAACGGCGGCCGCGGTGCGCATGATCGGGACGCCGGTAGTGGTGGTTTTCACGAAGAGCGGATTCACGGCGCGTGTCATAGCCTCGCACCGCCCCGAGGTACCGATCGTCGTTCTGACCGACGAGCGTCGCACCTTTCAGCAACTCGCGCTGGTGTGGGGCGTGATTCCCGCACTCGTGCCAAGCGCCCGCAGCTACGAGGAGATGTTCGCGCACGCCGCTCGCACGGTGGTGGAGAGGGGGCTGGCGCGGCGCGGAGACCGGGTGCTCGTCACCGCCGGCGTCCCGTTCGATGTACCGGGCACGACCAATCTGCTGAAGGTCGAGGTGGTGTGAAGCTGATATTTCTGGGAACGGGCACCAGCTTTGGTGTTCCGCAGATCGGCTGCGGCTGCGCCGTGTGCCGGTCCGAGGATCCGCGTGACCGGCGCACTCGCACAGGCGCTCTGGTAGAGACCGCTGCCGGGGCACGGCTGCTGCTCGATACACCGCCGGAGTTGCGGATCCAGCTCTGCACCGCCGGCGTGGACACGATCGATGCCGTGCTGTTCACGCACGACCATGCCGATCACACGCATGGGATCGACGACCTGAGGGCCGTTTCGGTGCGGGGCGGTGCCCTTCCAATCTACGGCTCGGTCGACACGCTGGCGCGGCTGGAGCGGAAGTTTGGATACATCTTCGACGACCGCATGCGCCCTCTTCCCGGAACCACCAAGCCCGAGGGCGTCGCACACGCGCTCACAGCCGGTTCGACCGTGAGAATCGCCGACGTCGACGTGACGCCGGTGGAGGTGCCGCATGGTCCGGTGCGAGTGTTCGCGTACAGGATCGGGTCGCTGGCGTACGTTACCGATGCCAAGGAAGTTCCGGCGGCCGCACTGAACAGTCTGCGAGGCGCAAGCGTGCTGGTGCTGAACGCGCTGTTCCGCCGCGAGCACCCCACACACCTCAGCATTGCCGAGGCCGTGCGCACCGCCACGGAGATCGGTGCAGAACGCACCTATCTCACGCACCTCACACACGAGACCGGACACGCCGAGCTGCTGGCGGAGCTGCCTCCCGGTGTCATGCCGGCGTACGACGGACTCACGATCACCATCGAGTAATCCATGACGCTGCGACTCGACTACAGCTACATGATGGCGGAGAACGTGCCGGGAGCGCTGGACGAGAGCGCCATGACGCGCGGCCGCCAGGCCTACGAAGGTGCCCGCGCCGTCTTCCGAGAGCGGCGCGAGAAGGGCGAGCTCGGATTTCTCGACCTCGTGCACGGCGCGCCGAAAACGTCGGAGCTTCGCGCCTTCGCCGATGGCATCGGGCAGGCGTTCGGCGACGTTGTCGTGCTCGGGATCGGCGGCTCGGCGCTGGGCGCGGTGGCGCTTCGTGGTGCGCTCTGTTCTCCCGTATGGAACGCCCTCTCTGATGAGCAGCGCGAGTTCTTTCCGCGGCTCCACGTGCTCGACAATGTGGACCCAGCTACGATCGCGTCGCTGCTCGAGCGCATCAAGCTCGGGAGCACGCTGTTCATCGTCATCTCGAAGTCGGGCGGCACCGCCGAGACGATGGCTCAATATCTGATCGTGCGCGAGAAGCTGGAGGCGGAGCTGGGGGAGAGCTACAGCCGCCATCTCGTGTTCATCACAGACCCGGAGAAGGGCGCGCTGCGTCGGATCGCCGGCAGCGAGCGCATCGTATCGCTGGATGTGCCACCCAACGTGGGCGGTCGCTTCAGCGTGCTCTCTCCCGTGGGGCTGCTTCCAGCAGCGCTGATCGGTATCGATGTCGACGCGCTGCTCGCCGGCGCCGCCGAGATGGCCGCGCTGTCGGATACGGACGAAGTCGAACGAAGCCCGGCAGGACTCTACGCCATACTGCAATGGCTGGCGGACACAGAGCTGGGATTGCGCAACCAGGTACTCATGCCCTACTCCGACCGGCTTCGCGACATCGCCGACTGGTTCGTCCAGCTCTGGGCGGAGAGCCTGGGCAAGATCTCGCTGGCAGGAGAAAGCGTTGGACCTACACCAATCGCTGCCGCCGGCGTGACCGACCAGCACAGTCAGGTGCAGCTGTTCATGGAAGGGCCACGCGACAAGACGGTAACCTTCGTGGCGGTAGGCAAGCATGACACCGATGTGCCCATCCCGCGGTTGCACACCGATGTTCCTGAGCTGGCCTATCTGGGAGGACATTCCCTGGCCACGCTACTGGATGTGGAGCGCAAGGCAACGGCGGGCGCGCTGGCGCAGCGTGGCCGTCCCAGTATGACCATCGAGCTGGAGCACGTGGACGCATGGCATCTGGGGGCGCTCCTGATGTTCTTCCAGGTGGCCACCGTGCTCGCCGGCGGTCTTTACCGCGTGAACCCGCTGGACCAGCCTGGCGTCGAGCTCGGCAAGCGCTACACATATGCCATGCTCGACCGGCCGGACGCGGCGGAAGCACGGCGCGAATGGGCTTCAGTACCGCAGCCGGTGCCGCGTTGGGTGCCCTGAGCGCCACGGCCTTGCGGCTCGAGTCGCCAGATCGGCAGCTTTCCGTGGCGCAAGTCGTGCATCATCGATGCGGCGCACCAGACGACCCTGACGCGGCCGCGGGGGAGGGCTGCTGATGCGGTCCAGACAGCGGTTCAGCGCGCCGACGGATGGCGGGGCGGCCGATTTCGCCGGGTTAGCGGCGGAGTGGAGCACCCTGACCGGCCGGCTTGTCGATCGATTGACGCACGAGATCCGGAACCCGCTCAACGGAGCGATGGTAAATCTCCAGGTGGTGTCGTCGCGCGCGGCGCGTGCCGGTCAGGATGCCGCCGCAGTCGAATCATTCGCGGCATCCGCCGCCGCGGAGCTTGAGCGGGCAGCGGCGCTCATTGAATCGCTGCTCGTGGCGTTGCGCCCGCTTCCGCGCTCCAGTGAGACGGACGTTGCCGCCATGCTGAACAGTCTCGTCCCTCTCTACAAGGCGGTTGTGACTCGCGATGGAGGCTCGCTGGAATGCGATGTTGGTGATGCTCCCCCGCGCGACGCGCTGGCCGCGCTCGACCCCGATGCAGTCCGCGTTGCGCTGGCGGGAGCGCTCGACGCGGCCACTCGCGACGGTGGTGAGCTATCCGCCAGGGTCGAGCGAACCTCAAGCGGCATAGTGGCTCGCTTGCATCGAGCCGGCGGCATCCGCCTGATGGCGCCGGAGCTGTCGAGGAAGCTGGAACAGGTTGGTATCACCGGCGATGGCTCGGCAGACGACTTCGCTCTACATTTCCCCGCGGTTGGAGCGGGTGAAAGCTGACAGGAGAACATGAGTACCTCAAAGATCCTCATTGCGGACGACGAGAAAGCCATAGCTGACGGGCTTGCTGCCATCCTCTCCGACGAAGGGTATGAGATCGATGTTGCCAGCGACGGGCAGAAGGCGCTCGACGCGCTCACATCGCACGCCTACGGTGTGGTTCTGGCCGACCTGAAGATGCCCAAGGTGGATGGTCTCTCGTTGCTGAAGGAGCTACAGGAGCGCGAGCTCACGACGGAGTGCATCATCATCACCGGGCAGGGTACGGTGGACTCGGCGGTACAGGCGATGCGCGAAGGGGCCTACGATTACATCGAGAAGCCCCTCAACGCCGACAAGCTCAACCGCCTGAGAGCCCTCATCCCCAAGGCGCTCGACAAGTACACAGTCAAGCAGACGAACCGGGCGCTGGCATCGCAGCTGGAGAAGCTGACTCACTACGGGGAGCTGACCGGGCTATCCGACGCCATGCAGCACGTCTACAAGATCATGGACGCGGTGGCGCCCTCCACCGCCAGCGTTCTGATCCTGGGCGAGTCGGGCACAGGAAAGGAGCTCGTGGCCCGTGCACTGCATGCCAAGAGCGACCGCGCCAAGGGACCGTTCTTCGCGCTCAACTGTGCTGCGCTACCGAAGGACATCCTCGAGAACGAGCTGTTTGGCCATGAGAAGGGTGCCTTCACGGGGTCCACCAACGAGAAGCCCGGTGCCTTCGAGATGGCGCATGGCGGGACGCTGTTCCTGGATGAGGTGGCCGAAATGCCGACGGACATCCAGGTCAAGCTGCTGCGCGCGCTGGAGTCGCGCGTCGTGCGCCGTCTGGGCGGGAAGAAGGAGATCGGTGTCGATATTCGCGTGGTTGCCGCCACCAATAAGGACCTTCAGAAGGCGCTGGGCGACAACTCACTTCGTGAGGACCTCTACTACCGGCTGGCCGTCGTCGAGGTCTTCCTCCCCCCATTGCGAGAACGCCTGGGCGATGTGAAGCTGCTGGCCACGGAGTTCCTGGCGCGTTTTGCCAAACAGAACGCCAAGGACGTCCGGAGCTTCGACGATGGTGCGATGGAGTGGATTCTTTCGTATCATTGGCCGGGCAACGTACGCGAGCTGAAGAACGCGGTGGAGCGGGCAGTAATCATGACGCGAAACGAGGTGATCAGCGTCGAGGACATCGTACCACGTCACCTGCGATCGGGAGCCGAGCAGTCGGGCAGCGTGACGATTCCGGTTGGATCCTCGCTGGCCGACGCGAGACGTCATTTGATGCTGCGCACCTTCGCGTCGACTGGTGGTGATCAGGAACGGACGGCCAAGATGCTAGGGGTTTCCGGGGAAGAGGTGCGTCGCGAACTGTCCTCCATGCTCGATCGGAATGGCGCTGAGCGCCAGCCGGAGTCGAGCGCGACGGCGCCGGAAAGGCCGCGCGGACAGCCGGCACGGAGCACGCGGCCGGCGGAGAAGGAGCCAGCCAAGACCAGGAGCACGAAGAAACGGCGCTGAGACGTGAACCACGAGGAGGAGTCGATGTGGGATTTCGAGGAGGATGGGGATGAGCCCGTCGTCGTGATCGAGCAGAGGACGGGGAGCGGCAGCTCGTTCTTCTGGGGGCTCCTTATTGGCGCCGGTGTAGCGCTGCTGATGGCGCCGGCCAGTGGCGAGGAGACGCGTCGCCGCATTGGCAGGAGCGCCAAACGTGCGCGTGAGGCGGCGCAGGAAACGGCCGAGGAGCTCACCGACAAGGTGGTGGACCGCTATGAGTACGCTCGCCAGTCTGTAGAGGAGCGAATAGATTCGGCGCGACGCACGCTCGAGATCAAGAAGAACCAGGCGACCGAAGCGCTGCGTGCCGGGAAGGAGGCGGCGCAAAGTGCACGGCAGGACCTGGAGCGCCGCATCGCGCAGAGCAAGGCAGCATTCGACGCTGCGGCGGAACCCACGACCGATGCTGGCGAGGTGGCCGAGGAGGTGGTGGATGAGCGTCCCACACGCCGGCGTCGCAACGTCTGATCTCCACGCCGGGGCCGCGCACGCCTGATGGCGAGGCGGCCCCTACCGCTCCGCGTCTACTGGACGTTACGGGACTACGTCCGCCGCGTGTGGGACAACGCCGGCGAGGACAACATTGCGTTTTTGGCGGGCGGTATCGCCTTCAACATCCTCCTCGCCATCGTACCGTTCCTCCTCCTTCTGCTCGCCGGTCTTGGCTACCTGCTCGAGCATTCTGACGAGCAGTCGGTGGCCGAAGTGTGGACGGTCATCGACCGGCTCCTCCCTCCAGCCTTCGCTGGCGCCGAGTCTCCAGCGCGGCAGCTGATGAATGAGGTGATTCAGACGCGCGGCGCGGTCGGCATTGCCGCGCTCGTTCTCTTCATCTGGTTCTCCACTCGGTTGTTCGGCTCGCTGCGTACGGTGCTCGGCGAGGTGTTCGACATCGAGCAGGACCGCGGCATCGTTTCGGGCAAACTCTTCGACGTTCAGATCACCGTCGTGGCGACGCTGCTGTTCGTGGTCTACACGATGTTGAGCGCCTACATCCAGGTGGCTACGACCCGCGGGATTCTCATCCTTTCCCAGTTTGGTATCCGCACCGACGTTATGGGACGCGTCGAGTTTCTCGTGGGCACGCTGGCGGCGTTCGTGTTCATCGTCGCGATCTTCTTCTCTCTCTACAAGGTGCTCCCCAACCGCCGCATCAGGTGGCAGTCCGCTCTGCTGGCGGCGCTGTTCACCGGCACGATGTTCGAGATCGCGAAGTTCATATTCACCCGATACATAGGGGAGTTTCGCGCCGGAACGTTCTACACGGGAACACTGTACGCGATCGTAATCGTGGTGTTCTGGGTCTACTACGCGGCGCTGATCTTCGTGCTGGGGGGTGAGGTGGGACAGGTGTACGAACTGCGCAGGGTGCGGCGCCTTCAGCGTGAGGCGTTCGAGGACTGAGCTGGCACTGCCACCCTGCGTTGAGCGAGCTTTCACCACCCTCGCAGCTGCCGGGCGGCCTTCTCGATGCGGCGCACGTGGGCCGCGGCGCTTTCATCGGCGCGTCGGCGCGGCAGCACGAATTCAGGGTTCAGTGGATCCCGGCTGTCCGGTGCGTTGACCGTGGAGTCGCCGCCAAGTTCGGCCACTGCCGCCTCGAAGTCCTGCACTGCCTCGAGAAGCTCTACCAGCGTCTCACCTTCCTCATCGCCGTGCAGCTCGATCTTTCGGTCCATGAGCTGTCCCCGAACCGTTTCCGCGGCGCGCTGGTAGTCGGAGCGCTGTTCGAACTGCCTTGCGCTTTGCTGTTCCCGTTGATGCCGCCTCATACGCCAACTCCGAGTGGGGATTGTGATGGTTGTTCAAGAGAAGTGCCAATCAGGTCATGGCCACGGCAGCAGGATTCGCTCGGCGCGCGGACGGCGCGCCGGATCGTCCCGGCCATCAAGGTAGCGATCGATGTCGCGACGCGCCGTAGCGCGATGCCCCTGCTCCTCCGGGGCGATCATTGCAGTGGTCGTCAGGCGGTCGCGAAGGCGCATCAGGTGGTGCTCGGCCACGGAGCGCACCTCCGACGTTGCATTCTCGCTGCCGGCAAGATCGAGCAGGCCATCCAGCGCCGCCCGCTGAGCAACGCGGCGCAACGCGCCATCTTGCGGTTCGGCCCGGGCGGGCACTGCCGGCCCTCCCCAGGTTGCCGCCATGAGCGCGGTGAGCACCTCGTCCAGCGAGGGGTAGGCGCGGTCGCGCGCGTGAAATGATACCAGGCGGGCGGCCCGCGCCGGTTGCAGGAGGTTGTCCACGACCTCCTGCGCCAGACTGTGGGCGGTCGCCACGGGGTCGAAGGCCGTGCCAGCCGGCGTCGGGATGAGAACGAGGTCTCCATCGAAACCAAAGGGCGCAGGCGGGATCAGCGACACAATGCGATCGGGGACGTGCAGCTCGGCGGGTTGGAGGCTGGCCAGCACCAGACGAAGGGCGCGGCGTTGTTCCGCCGGCGGGACCAGCCGCGTTGGCTCCGTCTCTTCGCCACGGAGCGCGTAGTTGAACTCCATCCCGCCCACATACTTCGTAGCGCCTTCCAGGGCGTACCGATGGTGGAGGTAGACGTGCGCGAAGCGGCGGTTGAGTACCGCGAGCGGTTCGCCCGGCTGTGCGGCGCGCTCGTCGAACCGACTGATGAGCAGCCGCCTCACGGCCACCGTGCGCTCGAGCGCATCCAGCATGTTGTCGCCTTCAATCCACTGGGTGGCCGCCGGATGCGATCCGGCGGCTGTGGCGTGGAAGCCCGTGATGAAACGCAGCCCACGCGCCTCGGCCTCGCGAACAATGCGCTGAAGTCCCGCCGCTTCCGCTTCCGGCGTGGGAAACCATGTGTACGCGTAGCGGATCGCCAGCGTGTCGTGGGCTCCGCCAGAGGGCCGGTAGGCCTCCGAAACATCCAGCTCGCCGCGCTCGTTCAGCCGTATGAGAGGATACGGATAATCCATTACCGATGCGCGCCCCTGCGTTGCGGAAAGAAAGTTGTGCGCCAGGCCAAGCGTGTGACCGATCTCGTGCGCGGTGTGCTGGCGGCGGCGCGCCATCGCGAACTCCTCGGCGTCGATCTGGAGCGGCGTGTCTCCGGCCGCTGGAAGAAGCCCCATGTAGATGTCATGATTGACCAGCGAGCGGTACGAATCCATTCGAACGACCGTGGAGAGGATCTCGCCGCTGCGCGGATCGCGGAACGAGGGACCGACTGACGGACCACGCTGCGTGCGGTGCACCCAATAGATCACCGGATAGCGAATGTCCATCGGGTCGACGCCATTGGGGAGCGCCTCGATGCGGAAGGCGTTACGCCAACCTGCCGACTCGAGGATCTGATTCCACCACAACCCTCCCTCGGTAAATGCGCTGCGGTAGGGTTCGGGAATCGCCGGATCGAGGTAGTAGATGATGGGACGGACTGGCTCGACGAGCTCGCCGCGCATGTAGGCAGCGGTATCCGACGGCTCGAGCCGCCAGCGTACGATGGTGCGGTGGCGGTAGTCGGAGTCGAAGCCCTGAGCGAAATCGAAGAACGAGCTCGTGAACAGACCGGCGCGCGGGTCGAACCGGCGCGCCGGCAGCGGATCGGCTGGCAGACGAACGAAGCTGTGGTGCTGCTGAAGACTGATCGTGCGTCCGTCCGGCGCGTGGAGTCGAAGCTCGCGGCCCGGATCATCGGTCACGAAGCTGAGCGCGGCGCGCACCTCGGTGTTCTCCGGAAACGACCGCGTGCTTTCGCTATCGATGAAGCTGCGCTCGCGATCGAGCCTCACGCTGCCGAACCGAGCCGCGCGCAGTCGCCCGGCGACATCGAACATGTCGCCCAGAAAGAAGTCCGTGGCGTCAACCACGACGCCGCCGGCCCCCTCACCGTGCACCGGCATGGAGGCCAGCACCGAGCTGGGAAACGATTCCTCCACCGAGCGGCGCAACGCATCGTCGCCGGAGACGGCGCGGTGTGCGGTGTTGACTTGAATCAGGTAGACACGCCCACCATGCCGATCGAATCGCACCAATGCGTCACTGCCGACCTCGCCGCGGTCGAGGCTTGCGGCCGGTGAACCGAAGCCGGTTGCGAGGGTGTTCATGTAGAGCAGCTCCTCGCCCATGTTGCGAATGGTGAGGAACACCTTGCCTGTGGCAACCTCATAGCGTACCGGCAGAAGCAGATCGACATCCTGCGCTGGCGACCTCGCGGGCCGAGGGGGTTCGGGAGAGGCAGCGGCCGAGCCGGCTCCCGAAGCGCAAGCAGAGAGCGCCAGGAGCAGGGGCAGGGTCGCGAGGACACAGGCTATAGAAGTCTGACGATGGCGTGAGCGAGAGCAGCGACTGGTCACCGGGGCACCTCGAGCGGACCGTTGTGGGACTAGGTCCAGAGAAGATCTCGCGCGGTGGGTCCGTTCGCCAGCGGGTGGGCCCGCGCTTTTCACCACCGCACGTGCCATCCAACCGCCATGGCCGCGGCAGAAAAGAGCAGCAGCGCCGCGGCTACCTGACTGGCGACCACCAGTCGTCGCTGTAGCCGCTGCACTTCCGCCTGAAGCTCGGCAGATGGCGGACCCCCGCTGGCCTGGATGTGGGAACCAATCGCGCTCAGCCTGCGTGCGGTGGGGAGGTTGACGAAGACACCCATGAGCGCAACGGCGATCCCCGCACCACCACCCATCCCCAGAGTGATTCCGACCGGCGATGTGACCCACGCGGGTTGAAAGCCGGCGCTGTAACGCCAGTACAGCAGCACACCGGATACTACAGTCGTCCAGGAAACGATGAGGAGATAGCGCGGCAGATGTCGCACCTGTACGAGCTGCTGCATGAACTGACCGCCGGTGGAACCCAGCGCGCGCACGCTGGGCAGTACGAAGGCGGCAATGAACACGGCGGTGCCAACCCACAACACGCCCATGATAATGTGAACCAGGCGAAGCGCGAGAAGTTCGGGGGAGTTCATGGCCGTTCCGGGGATGTGGATGCCGTTGGAGCGCGCGAGCAATGAACGCGTCACACTACACCGGCACGGGCGGTCGCGCCATATTCCGCCGATCCGGAACCGAGAGCCTCGAGAACCCAGACCTGTGGCCAGCCCGCTCCCATCAGCCATCCCACGCTCCGGCGGACCCCTCACGCGAGCCATCG
>CAYXRS010000034.1:0-26234 GCA_964467195.1 uncultured Gemmatimonadaceae bacterium | reverse complement strand
GCCGCTCAAGTTCTTCTTCTCGTCGGGGCTTTCGACAACGGGCGGCGAGGATGTCTCGGCGCGCGGGATCAAAGCGCAGATCGAGAAGCTCGTGTCCGAGGAGGACCCGCGGAATCCGCTAACCGATCAGGCGATTGTGAACATCCTGAAGGAGAGCGGTGTTCAGATCGCCCGTCGTACCGTAGCCAAGTATCGCGACCAGCTCGGCGTGCTGTCGGCCCGGATGCGGAAGAGGGTCTGAGCAGCGAAGGCGCCGGGGAGCCGGCGTCCGACGAGCACTTGGGACGTGTTTGGAGCCAGATTCACCTGGCACATGGCATCTCTGGTACGTCTCTACGCTCTCGACGTCTCTGCGGCTTATGCTGTTCGCGAAGAATCCCTGGAGAGCATTTTTTTCATCATGACACCCCCGCAAACCACCGTCACTCGTCGCGCCGCGCAGGTTGCGTCAACCTCGAGCGAGGTGGACGTTTCAGTGCTCGTGCCGGCCCACGATGAGGAGGACAACCTGCCGCTGTTCATGGAGCTGGCAGAGGCGGCGTTCGCCGGCGACTCGGATCGTACGCGCTACGAGGTTGTGGTGGTAGACGACGGATCCGAGGACCGCACTTGGGAGGTGCTAGAGGAGCTGGCCACCCGCTATCCGTTTCTACGCCCGGTGCGGCACCGGCACCGCCGCGGCATCGCCGATGCCCTTCGTACCGGATATCTCCATGCGCGCGGCGACGTGCTCGTCTTCTATCCCGCCGATCTCCAGTACCGCCCTGAGGATATTCCGCGTCTCGTGTCACCCATCCTGGAGGGACGTTCGGACATGGTGACTGGACACAAGCAGGGACAATACGACAAGGCATTTGTGTCGCGAATCTACAACGGACTCAGCCGCACCCTCTTCGATGTTCCCGTGCGCGACCTCAATTCCGTCAAGGCCTACCGCCGTGAGATCATGGACGTGCTTCCGGTTCGCCCTGACTGGCACCGCTACATGATCGTGGTGGCCGCCGCACAGGGTTTCACCGTGTCCGAGATTCCGGTGCCGGTGTACGCCCGACACGCCGGCCGCTCGAAGTTCGGGATCGGACGGATTCCAGTGGGCGTGATGGACATGCTGTCCGTCTGGTTCGAGTTGCGATTCGCCATGAAGCCATTGCTGCTCTTCGGCATGCTCGGAGCGGCACTCTTCGCGACCGGCGTGCTCGCCGGTTTGGTGGCGCTGCTCTGGCTGGCGGTTACCGGTGTAGGACTGCGCGCCGTGTGGACCGTGATCCAGACCTGCGTGGTCGTAGGAAGCATTCTCTTCGTGGGCGGGCTGCTCGGAGAGATGATCGCCGGCCAGCGCGCCGAGACGCGCGAGCTGCGCCGCCGGCTCGAGGAGGTTGCGGCAACTCGCGAGGGTGACGGAGCGCGCTGAGCGCATGCGCGTACTCTTTCTCGCGCACTCATTTCCGCGCCACGCCAATGACATGGCGGGCGCGTTCCTGCTCCAGCTCGCGCGAGCGCTTCGCGGTGAAGGGGTGGAAGTCCAGGTCGTCGCGCCGGCGGCGCCCGGCGTCCCAGCCAGCGATGTGCTCGACGGTATCCGGGTGGATCGGTTCCGCTATGCGCCACGATCCGCCGAACGGCTGGCGTACACCGGGAACATGGCATCGGACGTACAGCGTTCGTGGACGGCCAAGATGGTGATGGCCAGCTTTCTCGGCGCGAATTTCGTGGCAGCGGTGCGCGCGCGGCGCGCGATCACACCGGATGTCGTGCATGCGCACTGGTGGTTTCCCGCTGGACTGGTTGGCACCTGGGTGACCGCGTTGTCGGGTGTTCCGCTCGTTACGACCATGCACGGAAGCGACGTGAGGCTGGTGCGCGGAGTAGCTGCCGCCCGACCGGCGCTGCGTCACGTCGTTCGTCGCTCGGCGGCAGTGACCACGGTGTCGTCGTGGCTGGCCGAGGAGGTGGCTCGTATGGTAACAGGCGCCCGAGCAGTGGTGGCGCCGATGCCGGTTGACACGGCGCGCTTCGCCCCCGACGGAACGAGGGACACCAATCGTATCCTGTTCGTCGGACGATTGACAGAGCAGAAGGGTGTGCAGCATCTGCTGCACGCGCTCACGCTCATGCAGTCTCGCGCCATACTCGACATCGTTGGCGATGGTCCTAACCGCGAGCCACTGGTACTGCTCGCGCAATCGCTCGGCGTGGGCGATCGCGTGCGCTTTCATGGCCTCGCCACGCCGGACAGGCTCGTCGGATTCTACCGCGCCGCCGCGGCCGTCGTCATTCCATCCATAGAGGAGGGATTGGGGCTGGTAGCGGTGGAGGCATTGCTCTGCAGTGCACCCGTGATCGCCTCGAACTCGGGAGGACTTCCCGACGTGATTCGGGATCAACGCACCGGCCTGCTAGTGCCACCCGGCGAGCCGGAAGAGATAGCGCGAGCAGTGGACCGGCTGCTTACTGATCCGCTGGGCGCTGCTGCCCTCGGTGAGGCCGGCCGCCTTCATGCGCTCGCCAGCTTCGCTCCCGAGTCCGCTGCACACCGGTACGCTGAGCTCTACAGGAGCGTCCGTGACCGCCGCCGGCCGTAGACTCGCGACCACGCTCAAGATCCTCTTCGCGGCGGCGGTTACATGGTTCGCCGGCCGCGCTCTCGTCACACAGTGGCACCACGTGCGTGAGGCGACCGCCGAACTGGACCCGAACTGGGTGCTGATTCTCGCGTCATCGGCCATCGTGCTGGCTACCTTCGCCGTCCTTGCGGAGGCGTGGCGGATGATCGTGCTCGGGTGGGGACGACCGCTTCGCTACGCCGACGCCGTTCGGATCTGGTGCATCTCATCGCTTGGACGCTACGTGCCCGGGAAGGTGTGGCAGATGGGCACCATGGCCGTGCTCGCCCAGCGAGAGGGTGTGTCTGGCGTAGCCGCCGCCGGCGGGGCACTGATCATCACCGTGATCAACACGATGGTCGGTTTCGGCGTGGTGGCCGTGTTCGGGCTCCAGCTCCTGGAGCTGGAGACGTTAGGCCTGGCGGCACTGGTCATCCTGGCGGTCGCCATTCTGTTCGCGCCGCGGCTCCTTCCGTGGGCCTCGGCACGTTCAGGTCGACTGGTCGGCCGGGATGTGACGATGCCGGCGTTGCCGCACCGCACATTGTGGTTCGGGATCGTCGCGTCGGCTGTTGGATGGGTGGCCTACGGCGTCGCGTTCTATCTTTTCGCGCAGGGGCTGCTCGGTGACATCACTGGCGGTCTTCTTGCGCTCATCGCAATTTACACGTTCTCTTATCTGCTGGGATTTCTGGCCCTGTTCGCGCCCGGTGGCATAGTCGTGCGCGAAGTAGCACTGGTTGCCGCGCTGGTAAACGTTGGCATGCCGGAGGGGCCTGCGATCGTGCTCGCCGTGGCGTCGCGCCTCTGGCTCACCGTACTCGAGATCACACCCGCCGTTGTCTTCCTGGCATACGATCAGCTCCGCCGACGACCACGGAATGCCGCACAAGAAAGTTCGCTCTGATTCATACCGCTCTGACCTCACCACCGCGGCGCCACCGGCGCCGCGGTTCGCGACTGCATGGGCGGCGCTCGTCTACGCACTGTGCGTGTTCGCGCTTATGTATCCAGCGCTGGGTGGCGCGTTCCTCAACAATCCCTCCAGCGATCAGTTCGGCGGCGCCGTGTACCGCGAACTCGCCGCTGCATCACTTCGCGACGGAGCCGGCTTCCCGCTATGGAACTCCTTGATCCTGGGCGGACTGCCATACGTGGCGGCGCAGCACGGAGACATCTTCTATCCGGCGTTCCTGTTACGCATGGTGTTCGGCTTCGACATGGGGATGAACATCGCCTTCGGACTGCATCTCTTCCTTGCAGGGCTGTTCACGTATGGCTTCCTGCGGGCATACGGGTTCGGGTTCTTCCCATCGCTGATCGCCGGCGTCGCCTACATGCTCAGCGGTCAGATCGCATCTCTGGTATCGCCAGGGCACGACGGAAAGCTGTATGTGAGCGCGCTGGCGCCGCTGCTCTTCTGGGTGATTCTTCGCGGCGTGCGCGATGGCAGGATGTGGGCGTGGGGAGGTATCTCCATCGTCACGGCGCTCTGCATCCTGAGCCCGCACTACCAGATGACGTACTACCTGGCCGTGGCGGCCGGAGCCTGGACACTCTACCTCGCCTTCAGACGTGAGGAAGCACTGGATGGCCGAGCACGTCTGGCTCGCATAGGGCTGGCGGGCGCCGGAGCGCTGCTAGGTGTTCTCATTGCCGCCATCCAGTTCCTCCCATTTTTCGAGTACATACCGTTCTCGCCAAGAGAAGGTGGACGAGGGTGGGAATGGGCGACTGGTTGGTCGATGCCGCCGGAGGAGATCCTGAACGTCTACCTCCCGCAGTTCTCGGGGATTCTCGAGCACTACTGGGGTCGGAACGCAATGAAGCTCCACTCGGAGTATCTCGGGGCGAGCGTGCTCGTGATGGCCGGCGCGGCGTTCATGGCGCGTGCCCGACGCGGCTTTCTCTGGTTCTGGATCGGCGTGACGATCTGGTCGTTGCTCGTCGCTTTCGGAGGGCACACGCCCTTCTACAGGCTCTGGTACCAGATGCCGATGATGCAGGTGGTGCGGGCGCCCAGCATGATCTTCTTTCTCATCTGCCTGGCGGTGGCTTGCTTCGTGGCAGTGGGAATCGAGCGAATTCTCGCCGCCGGCGTCTCACGAAGGTATCTGATCGGCTGGGGGGTGGCAGCGCTCGTGATCGCGCTGCTGGGCAGCATCAATGTGATAGGTGGAGTCGCGACCGGAGTGGCCCTTCCGCAGCGGTACGACGCCGCGCTTGCCAACCAGCCGGAAGTCACCACCGGCGTGTGGCGCTCATTCCTGTTCGTGCTGCTCACCATAGGTGCGCTGTTCATGCTTGTGGAGCGCCGAGCGAAAGCGGCGGTACCACTCGGCGCGCTGGTGCTGATCACTGCCGCGGACCTCTGGTCAGTGGACCGGCACTATTTTCAGTGGCTGCCGCCGGCGCGTGAGCTCTACGCTTCGGATCCCGCCATCGACTTCCTGAGGAACCTGGATGAACCGGGACGAGTGGTCGCGCTGGCCCTGGATCGGGCAGCGCGCGATCCCTTCCTGGACGGTGACGCGCTGATGATCCACCGCGTGCGCGCCGTCACCGGTCACCAGGGGAACGAACTGCAGCGCTGGGTGGAGCTGGCCGGAGCGAAGTCACCGCTTCCGCCCTTCAATTTCCTCCAGCGCGAGTTCCGTCGTCTCTCGAACGCTCGCTACTTTCTGACGAACGTCGATCTGCCCCCGGAATCTGCCGACCTGCCCGGGCTACGCTTCGAGAAACGCGTCGGTCCGGTCACCAACAGCGTGGGGAATCAGGTCTGGTTGTACGAGATCGCCGGCGAGGACAACCCTGCTGCGTGGGTCACCCCCGTCCGCGTGGAGGCTTCGCCCGAATTGATCCTGGCCACCGTTCTGGACTCGCGTTTCGACGCGGCCCGGGCGGCAATCTTCGATCCTACACCGCGAGTGCCTACGGTTCAGGTGGCGACGCTGCCCGTTCCGCTGGACATCACGGCGCATGTCACCTACCCGGCGCTGGGACGAATCACGGTGGTGCTCGATCAGCCGGCTCCGGACGGCTCCGCGCTCGTCGTCTCCGAGAACTACTATCCAGGCTGGCGGGCGACCGTGAACGGCGCCGATGCGGCGATCGGTCGTGCGCAGTACTCACTGATTGGCGTCGCGCTGCCCGAAGGCGCCACTCAGGTGGAGCTGTCGTTCTCGCAGGAGAGCTACGAACGAGGCAGGCTGACTACGCTGCTGGCCCTCGGCGTCAGCGTGCTGGTGATCGCCGGAGGGGCGTGGCAGGAGCGACGACTCCGTGGCTGACGCCCCACCTCACGGCGGCACGCGCGCGGCCGAGCGCGCCCTGGTGATCGTCCCCACTTACAACGAGTGCGAGAACATCGCGCGCCTCATCGAGGAAGTGCTGGCGCAGGATTCGCGGCTTGAAGTGCTGGTGGTGGATGACGGCTCCCCCGACGGGACGGGAACGATCGTTGACGAGCTCAGCGCACGGAACCCGCGCGTCCACGTCCTTCACCGCCCGAGGAAGATGGGTCTGGGAACGGCCTACATCGCAGGCTTCCATTGGGCGCTCGAGCGCGACTACGCTTATGTGTTCGAGATGGACGCCGACTTCTCGCATGACCCCGCGCACCTGCCGCAATTTCTCGAGTCCATCAAGGATGCTGATGTGGTCCTCGGTTCTCGATACCGGGACGGGAAGGTAACCGTAGTGAACTGGCCCATTGCCCGTCTCATCCTGAGTTACAGCGCGAACATATACGCGCGTGTCATAACTGGTTTGCCCTTATTCGATTCCACGGGTGGCTTCAAGTGTTTTCGCAGCGACGTTCTGAAGGCCATCCGGCTCGACCGAGTGCGCTCCAATGGGTATGCCTTCCAGATCGAGATGAACTTCAGGACGTGGAAGCAGGGGTTCCGGATCGTCGAAATACCGATCGTTTTTGTTGATCGGACCGAGGGACAGAGCAAGATGTCCAAGGGCATTGTCCGCGAGGCGATTTGGATGGTCTGGCGGCTACGCTGGTGGGCGGCCACCGGGAAGCTGTGACGCAAGGACGGCAGTTCTTCAAGATGAGCGGATCCGGCAACGACTTCATCGTCCTCGACGGCCGATCGGGGTCGGAGGTGATCGCGCCCGAGCAGATTCGGCGGCTGTGTGCGCGGGGGACAGGAGTGGGCGCGGATGGCGTGGTCGTGATCGAGAATGAACCGGGAGCCGACTTCCGCATGCTGTACTTCAACAGTGATGGATCTCGAGCGGCAATGTGCGGAAACGCCGCGCTGTGCGTCACGCGGCTGGCTGCCAAGCTCGGGGTCGCCCCGGCCGGCGGAATGCGCTTCGAGAGCGACTCAGGGCCCATCACGGGACGAATGGCCGAGGGTGGACTCCCGGAGATCGACCTGGCTCTGATCCGAGTGGTGCGCCCCGATGCCGCTATCGAGAGGATCCCGGGGGAGCGGCGAATAGGCTTCGCGGACGCGGGGGTTCCGCACCTGGTCGTCCGTTGTGACGACGTGGCGGAGGTCGATGTGAATGGTAGGGGGGCGCCGCTGCGGACGCACAGCTCGCTGTCAGCTGGCGCCAACGTGAACTTCGTGTCTGAAGGGCCGGACGGATGGCGGATCCGAACGTTCGAGCGAGGGGTGGAAGGGGAGACCTTGGCCTGCGGCACGGGCGCGGTCGCCTCAGCAGTGCTGCTGGCCGAGTGGAGTGAGTCGGCTGAGGAGACGTCTCTCAGGACGCGCAGCGGAGAACTCCTAGTCGTGCGCCTAAAACGCGTGGACGGTGGCTGGGCCCCGACGCTTTCGGGACAGGGTCGAATCGTCTATGTGGGCGAGCTCGCCGAGCTCTGAGGGGCTGTAGCGCTCATCGTTCCACTCGGTCGTGGGCCGCTGGGCGACGAAGCGGGTGTGGAGGAGCGTCGCGGCGTGAAGCGAGGGGCCGGTCGTAATCGCAAGGACGACCACCCTGACACTGGGTGCTCATGATTTGCAACAACTTACCTGACTCACCTCACCCAGCGTTTCAGACTGGGCCGCCAATCCGACTCCAATCTGGCGTTTCCGCCATTGTTCCGGCAGGGCAGCCCTGTGGAAACAGTTATCCACCTTTTCCACAGTTTACCCACTGCCTTAGTTTACATAATATATCTTATACGAAGTATTATCGGACCGAGCCTAAGACCTCAGGGGCGGCACTGGAATACGGGGCACTGCGATATCGAAGGCAAAGACGCAGAAAAGCCCGCTCGCAACCGAGCGGGCGGGTCTGAGCCGTCCGGGGGTGATGGGCAGCTTGGCGCGTGGGCCAGCTTATGAGCAGCACGGGCGGCCGCGAGTGGCGCCGGCAAGCACGTGAGGTTGGTGCGGCCCAGCCGCGCTATCCGGTGCTGCCAGCCGTGCTAGCCGGTGGGCTGGTGCTGCAAGCCGTGCTAGCCGGCGCTCGCCGGCACCGCCTCGAGCTCCCCAAGCCTCACCCGCGCCTCGGCTGCAACAGGGCTGCGCGGATCTTCCGCCAGCCGGCGCCAGATCTCGCGCGCACGCTGGGTGTTCCCCGCCTCACCATGAACCCGGGCGGCACTGGCCAGGTAGGTGTCCCGGTCCGCCTCGAATCGGGCGCGGTCGGCCGCCCGCTCGTAATGCTGCGCGGCCTCCGCGAACCGCCGGAGCTGCTCATGTCCGGCGCCTCTTAATGCGTCCACCGGCGCCGCCAGGTAGTCAGGCGGGCTAGAGGCATGCTCGTCCAGCACTCGGAGCCCTTCCTCGTAGCGCCCTTGGTCAAAGTGCACCTGAGCAAGGATCACCGCGGCCTGGTCGGCGGCCCGAGTCCCGTCATAGCGTGTCAGAACCCTTTCCAGGTCGCTTACGGCGAGCGGGACGTTCTGAACAGCGAGGGCCTCCTGGGCTCCCGTGAGTGCCTCAGCGGCGCGCTCCTGCCGGATTGACTGGGTGCGCATGTAGAGCCACGCCCCCACGCCTACCGCCAGAACGACGACGACACCCAACGCCACGGCCCTCGAGTTCGCCTGAATCCACTCCAAAACGTTCTCGGCACGATCGTCCAAATCCATCGGCGGTGGTGCGCCTGCTCCCTTACGAGCCATCTAGTGTTGCCCCTTGGACCAAAAGGTTACCAGCGATGGAAAAACGGCGGACCTGTCGACCCGCCCAGCGCCCCTGGGGTGACTCGAACACCCGACAAACGGTTTAGGAAACCGCTGCTCTATCCACCTGAGCTACAGGGGCAGCTTCACCTCTGTAAAGATAACGGGCAGCGGCATCTGGCGCGACTCAGTAAGTGATCAGCGAGTGAACCACCCGCCCCTCCAGCGCCTTCGCACCCTGTAGAAATGAGAGCGCCAGCAGGAAAGTGCACGCCACCACCTCCCCGCCCAGGCTCTCCACCAGTCGGCACGCCGCCGCCGCCGTTCCGCCGGTCGCCAACACATCGTCCACGACAAGCACCCGGTCGCCTGGCTGCACGCCGTCGTGGTGTGCCTCGAGTGCATCGTAGCCGTACTCCAACGCGTACTCGATCCGCTCGACACGCCACGGCAGTTTCCCCGACTTGCGCGCCGGTACGAAGCCTGCCCTTAACCGATGCGCCACGGGGCCGCCAAGTATGAAGCCGCGGCTCTCGATTCCCATGACGTGCGTCACGCGTTGCTCATCGAAGGGAGCGGTCATCGCATCGCACACGGCGCGGAAGTGGGAGGCGTCGCGAAGCACAGGAGTGATATCCTTGAAGATCACCCCCTCCTTCGGGTAGTCGGGGATGTCGCGGATGGCAACTCGGAGAGTGCGCTCCAGGGAGTCGGCGTCAGCCGTGGCGGCGCGTGTCGTCAAGATCGATGTACGGTGAATGGGTGCGTGAGGGGATCAAGACCATCTACAGGAAGATGCTCCACGGACTGCACGCGCGCACCGGGTGGTCCCTGGCTGACGTCGCGAAGAAACAGCTCGATCATCTCGGTGGGTCCATCCACCGCCAGCTCCACTGCGCCATCCTGCCTGTTCTTCACCCATCCAGCCAGGTCGAGCCGCCGGGCGGTTTCCCGCACGAACCAGCGGAAGCCGACGCCCTGAACCATTCCTCTGATCTCGAGGTGAAGCCGCACCGAACTCCCGTCTAGTCGCGTCGCGGCTGAAGGAGCGCAGTAAGAGCGAGCGCCAGGGCGGCCGCCTCACCGTCGGCAGACACGTTTGGCACCCTGATCTCGCCGCGACGCACGCGGTCCGCCACTCGTTCCAGGGCCGCCGCAATTGCGTCACCGTTGCCACCGGCGGCCACGTGCTGCTGGACAATCTGGTGCAATGCGGATGCGATGGGAACTACCTCCCGGGACTCGGCGTCAGTCCCCTGCCCCGGTTCCACTTCATCCGCGCGAAAACCACGGTCGGCGTCATCGTGTGCCGCGATCGTCTCGAGAAAGATGGACGGCGTCGGAAAGCCGACCGGGCCGCGATTCGCGTCGGGCTCACCCCCGTCCTCGGACGGATGCGAGTCTCCCGCGGGAACGCCCCACGGCGCGAGCGATTCGAAGACGTCGGGGCCGAGTGATTGCGGCGACAGACCTTCTGTATCGAAGGATGCCTCGCGAGTTCCACCAACGACTTCGTTGAAGTCGACGACCATCTGAGAACCGCTCGGTGAGAACCGCGGCGGGGACGGCGTGGACGTCGAGTCGGCTGGACCGTCCGGCGGAGCAGCGGCTGGCAGAACAGAGCTCGCGTAGCCAGCAGCGGACTCCGAATCCATTGCTGGCAGATCCGAGGGCGGGTATTGGCCGGCCGACGCCCCGGCGTTCATCGCTGGCAGATCAGAGGATCGGAAGTCAGCAGGCGACGCCTCCGAACTCTCTGATGGCTCAGAGGCTGGGAAGTCAACGGTCGTCGCCTCCGATTCCACTACCGGCGCTTCGCTCTTCTCCGCTTGGTGCGACGACGCTTCACCGAGCGCGGCGAACAGCTCGTCAAGTGACGTCGGCTCGGCATCGCCAATTGCTGGAATCGAGTATTCGTCAACGTGCTGCTCGGCGTGTGGATGAACTGCTGAGCGCGGCGTCAGAAGATCCGAAACATCGAATTCGGACGCAGACGGTTGCTCGTTGCGTTCTCTTTCGGCGGTCGTATCCGAGGCGGCGAAGTCCGGCTCCGCCTGTGCGATCGCCTGCTCTCCGGACGGCGTGGCCTCCGATCGCTGCTGCTCCGACTGGCCAGGGTCCGAGGCCGGCTGCACGATGCCACGTGCTGCCACTCCCGGTGGCATGAAGAACGGTCGCGTTCCGCGCTGCGGTGCGGCGACGGGGAGAGGAGTCGTCGGCCGCGTAAAGGGAGGCGCGCTGCTGCCCCGGCTACGACGGGATGAGGGCGTGTTGGACCGCTGATCCATGCAATCTCCGCTCGGGGGCTGGCACCCTGGGCCGACACATCAGCGGATGAGTCAGGCGGGCCAGCCGTACTGTCCTATGAGCGGGACGAATCGCGCGGGGCCAATGTCACGCCGCATCAACTCTTCGCCACGGCGAGTGACCAGGGTGAGAGTCTGCTCCTCCCGCTCGCCGAGCGGGATCAGCATCCGGCCGCGGTCGGCGAGTTGCGCACACAGGGGTTCCGGCAGCTCCGGAGCACCGGCCGTGACGAGAATCGCATCGTAAGGTGCGTACTCCCTCCAGCCGAGCGTCCCATCGCCGGTGAGGATGGAAACGTTGCGCGCTCCCGCGACGCGAATTGCCTCCCTGGCGCGGTCGACGAGGGCGCCGACGCGCTCAATCGAGAACACCTGCCCCGCCAGGTGAGAGAGGAGCGCGGTCTGATAGCCGGATCCCGTGCCGATCTCGAGCACGCGATCACTACCCGTCAGGCGGAGCAGCGAAAGATAGCGAGCGTGTGTGGATGGCTGCGAGATCGTCTGTCCGTTACCGATTGGGAGCGCACTGTCCTCATAAGCTCTATGGTGCATGCCGGTGGGGACGAACAGGTGCCGCGGTGTGAGATCGAAGGCATGGAGGACGGCCAGGTCGGTAATGCCGCCCTCCTGGAGCTGCTCCACCAGTCGGCGTCGCGCACCCCCGTACTGATGTGTCACAGTTCCTTCCACCAATTGGGTGCGGTGTCGATCAACTTCTGATGCGTAAGATCCATGTGCAGAGGAGTTACCGAAATGTATCCCTCACCCACGGCGCGAAAGTCGGAGTCCTCGGCTCCCGACCACGATACCGAGCCACCACCGATCCAGTAGATACGGCGGCCACGTGGATCCTTCATCTCCATCAACGAATCTGAGTAGACGCGCTTGCCGAGTCGAGTGAGGCGCATCCCCTTGATCTGGTCACCCGAGACCGGCGGCAGATTGACGTTCAGCAGTGTGTCGCCCGGCATGTTGGGCAGACTGGTGAGATGCCGGATGAGCTGCGTGAGAATGGGAATCTGGCTGGTCAGCACATCCGGATCCGCCTGCAGCTCACCTCCCGCGTAGGAGAGAGATATTGACGGAATACCCAGCATCACGCCTTCCATGGCGGCAGCCACCGTACCGGAGTAGAGGACGTCCTCCCCCATGTTCTGCCCATGATTGACGCCGCTCAGAACGAAGTCGGGACGGTCAGGCATCAGCGCCTCGACAGCGATCATGACGCAGTCAGTGGGCGTCCCGTCCACCTGCCAGCGCCGCTCGCCGCGCGATACCGGCCGGATGGGATGATGAAGGGTGAGCGAGTGGCTGGTCGCACTCTGCTCGCGATCGGGAGCGACGACTGTCACTTCTCCCAGTGGCTGCGCGGCCATCACGAGACACTCGAGACCGTGCGCGAGTATACCGTCATCGTTGGCGCACAGCAGTCTCATCGCGCGCGGCCTCGCGGTCGTCCCTTCGGCGGCGGCCGCCTGCTTGTGGCCGGGACGGGCGGCACCTCCTTCACAGACTCTCGGCGCGGCTCCCGCTCACCGGGATCGGAGTCGAGCAGATCGAGGAGTTCGCGAAGCTCGCGCTCCACCGAAGCGATGGTCTGGACGTCGAGCGCGCCCCGAGCGACGCGCCTGAGCTCGCCCTTTCGGCGGTGCTGGTCCAGCCTCTGCCGCGCGCCTTCGATGGTGAACTTCTCATCGTACAGCAGGTGCTTGACCAGCAGCACGAGCTCCACCTCCCTCCGCTGGTATACGCGATTGCCTGACCGGTTCTTTGCGGGGCTGAGAAAGCGGAACTGACTTTCCCAGTAGCGGAGGACATGGGGTTTGAGGTCAGTCATCATGCAGACCTCGCCAATGGAGTAGTACTCCTGAACCGGCTCCCGCGACGAGGGGCTCATTCGTCACGCTCCGCGCGAAGCTCGCGCGTCATCAGCTCACCAATCGCGAGGCGCGGCGAGTGGCCCTCGAACAGAACGCGATGCATCGTAGAGATGATCGGCATGCTGACTCCCTCCCGCCGAGCAAGCGCGTGCGCGCTCTCGGCCGTGGTTACACCTTCCGCGACTGTCTCTCGTCCCGCCAGCGCTTCGGCCAGCGACTTACCTCTTCCCAGCTCGAGTCCCAGGGCGCGATTGCGGCTGAGCGCACCGGTACAGGTGAGCACGAGGTCGCCGACGCCGGCCAGCCCGGCAAACGTGGCCGGCGATGCACCCAGCGCCACGCCGAGGCGTGTGACCTCGGCGAGCCCCCGGGTGATCAGTGCCGCCCGCGAATTATGACCCAGTCCCAACCCCTCCGCGATGCCCGTCGCAACAGCGATTACGTTCTTGAGTGCCCCGCCCAGCTCCACACCGATGACGTCGGTGTCGGTGTACACACGAAAGTGGTCATTACTGAGGAGGATCTGTACCTCCGTGGACACCAACTCCGACCTGGACGCCGCAACCACGGCAGTGGGCTGCCGCGATGCTACCTCGACGGCGAAGCTTGGTCCTGAAAGCGCCACAACGGGACTCCCCGGAATCTCGCTCTCCGCCACGTCGGTCATGATGGCCAGCGTGCCACGCTCGATGCCCTTTGTAGCCACCACGATTGTGGGAGACGCGTCAATGTTTTTTGCCACGCCGCGTGCAACTGCCCGAAGCGCATGAGATGGTGGCACGAGCAGCACCACTTCCGCTCCTGTTACCGCCGCCGCGAGATCGGACGTGGCATTGAGCCCTGAGTGCAAGGCGACGCCCTTGAGAAAGCGCGCATTCTCGCGGCGCTCCACGACCATCGCAGACACATCGGGTTCGTATGCCCACAACACTACGTGCACGCCGTTCCGCGACAGCAGGTCCGCCAGCGCCGTACCCCAGGCCCCCGCACCGATCACCGCCACTCTCACGAGGGCACCCCACTCTCCCTCTTCCGGCCGAACCGGTGCTCCTCGCCGCGTCGCAGCCGGCCGATGTTCGCGCGATGAGTCCAGAAGACGAAGGCCGCCAAAGCCACGGTGATCAAAAAGAGAGGAGACCCGATGTCATCCATGAACGCCATGACGATCACGAGTACGACAGCCGCCGTCAGCGACGCTAGCGAAACGTAGCGAGAAGCGGCGAGCACGAGCGTCCAGACTGCCGTAGCAATGAGCATGGCGATGGGCGCCAGCGCGAGGAATACCCCGCCCGCGGTGGCCACTCCCTTGCCGCCCCCACGCCAGAGCAGAAAGATCGGCCGTACATGGCCGAGTATGGCCGCCACACCAAAGGCGATCGCCCACAGCTCCACATTCGCGCTCACGATCCAGCGCGGAAAAAGGACGACGGGTATGGCTCCCTTCGCCATGTCGAACGCCATGACAGCAATACCAATCTTGCCGCCGAGCACCCGGAAGACGTTGGTCGCACCAAGATTTCCCGAGCCGTGCTGTCGAAGGTCGATTCCTCTCGTCCTTCCCGCTATGTAGGCAGCCGGTATGGAGCCGAGCACATAGGAAACCACGAGCGGAACGATCGGGTGCATGTCAGCCCCCGCGGCCCCGCAGGAGGATAGGTACCGGATTGCCCGTGAAGCCCCACCCTTCGCGAAAACCGTTGTGCAGATACCTGACGTAATGCTCCGCCACCAGATCGGGATGATTGGAGAAGACGGCGAAGGTGGGCGGGGCGATGCCCACCTGTGTGGCGTACATGATCTTGACCTCGCGACCCGCCGCCTGTGGCGGTTGCCGGCGCCGCACCAGCTCCTGGAGCCGCTCGTTCACCTCGGACGTCTGGATGCGTTTCTGCCGCTCGGCATCAACGTCGAGCATCACTTCCAGCAGCCGGTGCACGCGCTGACCGGACAGTGCCGACGTGAACAGGAAGGGGACGAACCTGAGGTATGGTGCTTTCTCGCGCGCCTCCTTCTCGAACCGCGCCGCGCTCTTGTCGTCCTTTTTCTTGAGGTCCCATTTGTTGACCACGAGCACGAGCCCGCGGCCGCTCTCCCAGGCCAGCGTGGCGATTCGGAGATCCTGGTTCTCGATGCCCAGCGTTGCGTCAACAACCAGCACGCAGATGTCGGCGCGCTCGATGGCGCGTCGCGCACGAAGCGTGGCGTAGAACTCAATCCCATCTTCCACCTTCGACTGCCGGCGCAGCCCCGCCGTGTCGACGAAGATGATCGTGCGGCCGTGATACATCATGGGAGTGTCGATGGCGTCGCGTGTGGTACCCGCTACATCGGACACCACCAGCCGCTCCTCACCGAGCAGCCGGTTGACCAGCGACGATTTCCCCACGTTTGGACGGCCGACGACTGCGACGCGCAGCGCCGCCGTCTCCTCCACCTCCATTGGTGGGAACCGGTCAACCACCGCATCCAGCATATCGCCGGAACCGCGCCCGTTCATTGCCGAGACCGGGATTGGATCGCCGGCTCCGAGATTATAGAACTCGTAGTAGTCGGTGGATGACGGATCGTCCACCTTGTTGGCGATCAGAAGCCACGGCTTCTCGGATTCACGAACCAGAGCGATGAGACGGCCGTCCTGCGGATGGAGACCCTGCTTGGCGTCAACCACCACCAGCAGCAGGTCAGCCTCATCCACGGCCTGCAGCACCTGACGGCGAATCTCGATATCCATGGGGACGCTAGGATCATCGGTCAGGCCGCCCGTATCCACCAGCCAGAACGCTCGTCCGGCCCAGTCAGCACGCGCGAAGTGCCGATCGCGTGTCGTTCCGGCCTCTTCGCTCACGATGGCAGCGCTGCCGCCGACGATGCGGTTGAACAGCTGGGACTTGCCTACGTTCGGGCGTCCCACCAGAGCGACCACAGGAATATTCACGATGCCGCACCGGCAAGCCCGCTCGGAAGTGCCTCCTGTCCTTCGCTGCCGAGCACATCCGCGAAATCGTATGACGGGTAGACAGGCATCGGCAGCTCTTCCCGTACCGTCACGAACCGCTCCTCGTCCAGAAAGAGTCCGTCATCGTTGATGGTCTCGGCGGGAATGAGAGCGAGATCAAGATCGTGGCGTCCTGTCAGTGCGCGACGAATGTCGGCACCCACGAGCAGCCCGGCTGTAGTGATGGCGGGGCCGAACAGCGAATTCTCAGCAACGATCATCTCGACGTATGCACCCGTTGCCAAGGCGACCGCTTCTAGCAGCACCGGCATTACGGAGCTCGCCATCGATACACCGGTCACGACGCCGATCCGACGCCCGTCTAGCCGGGGCAGCGATGCGAGCCCCGCGTTCACACGTCCGCGAAGGTGGGTGACGGCGCCGACACCGTTCTCGATCTGCGCGAAGTCGCCGTAGTGGTGCGCATCCGGAAGCTCACGGCCGGCAAGAAGGTACAGCTCATCGGAGCCGTACACCCAGCGCTCGCCACGCTCCTGCCTGGCGCGCTCCGACCAGCGATCCGCGTGCTCAAGCAGACCTTCGGCGCGGTCACGGCTCATCGTCTGGCCCGCGTACAGATGTGAGAACTGCGTGAGTCCCACTGGCACGATGGCCACCGAAAGACAGGCGTCACCGAATCCGAACAGATCCGCAAGCGACTGCTCGAGCACCTCCCCGTCATTGAGATCCGGGACGATCACCATCTGTCCATGAAACTGAATCCCGTCTGCAACCAGGCGGCCCAGTTGGGTGACGATGTCGGGAACACGCGGGTTGTTGAGCAGCACCTTGCGCGCCTCGTGCGGCGTAGCGTGCACCGAGACATACAGCGGCGAGAGACGGTACTCGAGAATTCGCTCGAAGTCCCGGTCCTTCAGGTTGGACAGTGTCGCAAAGTTCCCGTACGCGAAGGAAAGTCGATAATCATCGTCGCGCACGTAAAGCGATCGGCGTAGCCCCTTCGGCAAGCCCTCGATGAAGCAGAACTCGCACCGGTTCGCGCAACGCCGGATGCGCGGCGGCTCCAGCGTCACGCCCAGAGGCTCGCCCTCAGGCCGCTCCACATCATATACGATGGCCTCACCGCCGGGCAGCCGCGCCTCGATGACCAGCGATTCGTCGGCCGATAGGAACTCCCAGTCGAGAAAGTCATCGAGCTGACGCCCGTTCAGGGCGTGGAGCTCGGTACCGGAAACGATGCCGAGCTCGTGGGCGATGCTGTCAGGAGCGACGGAGGCGACGCGAATCACGATTGCACGAAGACGACGCAAGGGGAAGATCGCACCGGCGATCCTCCCCAGGCACACCGGGTGGCGCGACACGACCATCCGGATGACAAACGGTACATGAAGTAACTTAAGAGATCAGACGCCCGAAAACAACACACAGCCATAACTTCGCCTTACAAGTCACCCCCGCCAGGAGTCCATCCCGACGGGGGTGAGTGTAGTGGGCGCCGCGGAACCGCAGCGGCGCCGGTCAGGAGATCGGTGCGTACCTGAAGCCCACCGCGTCAGCGTTCTCGATTCGGACCGTCACGTTCTGTTGACCCTGCGCAGGGATCGTGAGCTGCTGCGACTCGCGGGCAACCACTCGCCCGCCTACATCGAGAAACTCGATTTCGAGGGTGACCTCACGCGGCCGCTGCGTAGCGTTGCGGACCTGCCCGTTGAGCTCGCGAACGGCACCGTCCATTCCCATGGCGTTGAACGTCACCTGGATCGGCATGGACTGCGCACGATCCACCAGCGCCCTGACGGAATCCATCTGCACCTTCCGCTGCTGCGCATTCTGGATCGTCTGTGCCTGATTCTCCATGGCGACGGCCAGGATCTCGAAGTTATTCGGATTGTTCGGATCGATCTGGACGAGTCGCTGCGCCGTCGGAACCATGCGGTCGAAACGCTTCGCTGCCCAGTACACATTTGCCAAGTTGAACAACCCCGGACGCGAGTAAGGGTTCTTCTCAATTCCCTTCTCGAGCAGCGCCACCGCCAGCTCGGTATCCTTCGTGTTGAAGGCATGCGTTCCGGCTTCCAGTAGCTGGACCGCCGTGAACTCATCCGCCTGTGCGATCATCTCGCGGCGGATACGGTTGAGCGCAACGGTATCCCCCACCTCCGAGTAGGCGCTCATCATGAGAATCCGGGCATTCCCACCGCGCTCGGATTCGGGGAACTCCTCAACGTGCTCCTGAAACATCCTGGCCGCCTCACGCATCGCCGCCGTCTTTTCCGCGCCCTCGGCCAGTGTGTCGGCGCGCTCGTACTGCGAGAGGGCGACGATGTAGACGGCGTTGTCACGGAACTCGGCGAGCGTGGTATCTTCCAGCGCGTCCTCGGCTGATATGCGGTCAGCTGTCTCACGGAACGCCGCTACCGCCTCGGAAGTGCGGCCCCCCTGCTGAAGAATCGCGGCCAGGTAGTAGTGCCCGTGCGGTAGCCCATCATAGACGCTGAGCGCTCTGCGAATGACCACCACGGCGCTGTCCGTGTTTCCGCCATGCGCGAGTCGCACGCCATCCTGAAGGAGGCGCTGCCACATCTGCGCGCGGAACCCCTCCAGCTCGGAGCGGCAACCGGGAAGCGCACGCTCCACCTGCGCCAGCGCCGAGTCCGCGGCCGCGACCAGATCGATCAGGTCATTCGGGTTGCTGCTGAAGCCGACATCGCCGCGCCGCGAGACGATGGGTATCTCCTCATCGACGGCGAAGTATGCCAATGCCTGGCCCAGGGCGTACTGCCGGCCAACCTCATTGGTGCGGAAGCGCTCCGGACGATCAGTCGCAGCCCGAACCGCACTCGCCAGATAATCGTGCCGCTGCTGCGGTGTACCGGCGCCCAGCTGATACCTCGTGAGACTCTCCAGCGCGGTGCGCATCTCATTAGGCGCCCTCGTCTGGATGTCGCACGTCTCCTGCGCGGCCGCCGTGCCCGCGACGAATATTGTGGCAGCCAGCGTCGCACTTGCCGCCTTGGACCAAGCACTCATCGAGCCTCCTCTATTGATTCACACCAAGGCGGAACCTACCCCGCCGCCGAAGATACACCTTCCCCAATCACGCGTTCCGCAGCTTCCACCGCTTTCCCGAATACAACCCGAAGCTCCAGGCCGGTTGCCGCGGCGACCGCTGCCACATCCTCGAACTCCGGCTTGGCCCGCCATCCGCCCCCCGGCAGGCGTGCCACCTTGACCCGCACCTCGTGATCCAGCACAGTGATTCGCTGCACTTCCCGCGCGAGCGCCGTGCGTTCGACAATCCAGCGCCGCACGCCGAGCGTGCTGCTTTCGGCGAACAGCCGCCGCTCCAGGTCGTCGGCGACCAACATCGAGCAAAGAACCTCTATGCGCGTGCCCGGACGCCCCTTCTTCATCATCACGCTGGAAAGCGTTACGTCAAGAGCGCCGGTGGCCCGCATCCTGTCGGCGACTCCCGCCACATACTCCGCCGACATGTCGTCGACATCACACACCAATTGCACGAGGAGGTCCGTCGCGGCGCCCTCCCCCACAGACTCGGCCAGCACCAACCTCAGGGCATTTGGCCGCCCCGCCAGATCGCGCGTTCCGGCGCCGTAGCCACTACGCAGCGGAACGAACCGGGACGGTGGCGGGCCCGCCGACAGCACACGCACCAGCGCGGCGCCGGTTGGCGTCACCAGCTCACCCGATCCAGGAGGCCCAGGGCGCACCGGATGCCCCTCCAGCAGTCTCAGCGTGGCGGGCGCTGGGATCGGGAGCTCACCGTGCGCGGCACGCACGACTCCCTCGCCAAGCGCGATGGTTCCGCAATAGACGCGCTCCACGCCGATCAGTTCGAATCCCCATACCGCCCCTGCCACGTCGAGGATGGCATCCACGGCGCCCACCTCGTGGAAGTGCACACGCTCCGGCGGCACACCATGCACCTCGCCCTCGGCGATTGCGATCTGCCAATACACGGCATCCGCCCGCTGGCGAACCGGGTCGGGCAGCCCCGCACGATCAACTATCTCTCGGATCTCGGCCATGCCCCGGCTGTGTGGCTGAGGAGGAATCTCGAAATCCACCTTGGTGCATGCAAGCGAGGCGCGGCGCACTCGCTCGATGCGCACCTCAACTCCCTCCAAACCAAGCCTGCCAGGCAGCGCCCGAAGCCATCCGGCATCCAGACCCACTTCCAGCAGCGCGCCCAGCGTCATGTCGCCGGCGATGCCGCTGAACGGATCGAGTATCGCGATCGTCACCTGTCAAAGCTACTCGGCCGCAGCACGCCGCGGCTAGGCGTCCGAGGATGGATCGCGTCGGTGCGCCGGTGAACTATTGCGCTGCCGTCCGATAGGAGGCTCCTGCGCCGGTGTTGAACACCACCACGGTGCCATCGCGCGAGACGCGTTGGCTCTCGATCAGGTCGTGCAACACGGCGACGGCGCAGCCACCTTCGGGCGCGGCATCCACGCCCGAGGCGTGCGCGAGCGCCAGCGTCCACCGCCTGATCTCCGCCTCGCTTGCCGCGCCGGCGTCGCCGTTGCTCTCGCGAAGGGCACGGAGGATCAGCCGGTCGCCGAGAGGGGACGGCACCCGAAGACCGCTGGCATGCGTTTCGGGATCGGGCCACGACTGGGCGCGCCCCTCCCGACGAGCAAAGGCTCGCACGATAGGCGCGCAACCCGCTGCTTGGGCCGTGATCATTCGCGGAATTCGTGTTCCCGGGCGAAGCCAGTCCGCAGCAAGCAGTTCGTCGAACACCTTCCACATTCCGATCAGCCCCGTACCGCCGCCCGTGGGATAGACGATCACGTCTGGCAGGGTCCAGCCCAGCTGCTCGGCAAGCTCGACTCCCAGTGTCTTCTTGCCCTCGATTCGATACGGCTCACGAAGCGTGGAGACGTCGAACCAGTTGTGTGCGGTCGCAAAGGCGCGCGCTTCGCGGCCGGCATCGCCGATGTGCCCATCCACCAGCGATAGCTCGGCGCCCAACGCCTCGATCGTAGCCAGGATGGGCGCAGGGGTGGTGGACGGAGCATAGACACGCGCAGGCAGCCCGGCGGCGCGCGCATAGGCGGCCAACGCTGCGCCGGCGTTGCCCGCCGTGGGAACTACCAGCCCCGCCACGCCTAGCGCGCGAGCCCGCGTGACGGCGGCGCTCATGCCGCGCGCCTTGAAGGATCCTGTCGGGTTGAGGCTCTCGTCCTTTACCAGCAGCCGGCCGAGACCCAGCTGCCGGGCGAGCTCGGGAACATCAAGAAGCGGTGTGCACCCCTCCCCCAGAGTGACCGGTGACTCGCCCTGCACGAGCGGCAAAAGGGCCGAGTAGCGCCACATGTCCCACCGATCGGCCAGCTCGCCGAATGCAGGGAGCTGCTCGTAGCGAACCAGCAGCGGCTGGCCGCACAGAACGCATACGGTAGCCAACGACTCTGCTGACGAGGCGACGCTGCAAGCGGAGCATTCGAGACACCAGTGTGGCGTCACTCCGGGGCCCGCACCGGACTGCTCTGGTTCAGCGCCTCGAGTACGCGGCGCGCCGTCCTCGAACTGAAGCCAGGCAGCTCCGCGATCTCCGACTCCGTCGCCGTGCGAACACCCTGCACGCTGCCGAACCGCTGGATCAGTGCCCGTCGCCGGCCAGGCCCCACGCCGGGAATGCTCAGCAGCTCGGACGTCACGGTGCGCATCGTTCGCCGCTTTCGGTTGTAGGTGATCGCGAAGCGGTGCGCCTCGTTGCGCGCGCGTTGAAGGAGACGGAGAGCGGGAGATCGTCGAGAAAGCCGCACCGCTTCGGGCCGGCCCACCAGAAACACCTCCTCCTCCCGCTTGGCGAGGCTGGCCAGCTGCAACGCGAACAGTCCGAGTGCATCGAGCGCCTCACGCGCCACTCCCAGCTGACCCTTCCCGCCGTCGACGATCACCAGGTCGGGGAGCGGCTTCTCATCGTCCATACGACGCGCGAAATAGCGCGTCACGACCTCCCGCATCGCCGCGAAGTCATCGGTTCCCTCTACTGTCTTCACGCGGAACTTCCGGTACTCTGCCCGCTTCGGTCGCCCATTCTCGAACCACACGCACGAACCCACGGTGTCCGTCCCCTGTGCCGTCGAGATGTCGAAGCAGACGAGAGCGCGCGGAATGCGCTGAAGTCCCAGCTCGCGCGCCAGCTCGTAGACAGGGTCGGCGGCACGCTCATCCGACTCTATGCTCGCCAGCTTCGCTTCTTCCAGCAGGTGCCGTGCGTTCTGTTCGGCCAGATCCACCAGCTCGCGCTTCGGACCGCGTTGTGGTATCGCTACTCGCGTTCCGGTGAGTGATTCCTGCAGCAGCTCGCGGTCGTCGAAATCGAAAGGGACGAGCAGTTCACGAGAGCGCTCGGCTCCTGTCAGATACACGCGCGCCAAGAAGGTCGCCAGGATCGCCGCATCGGGTTCACCCTCGATGTTATCGAGAAGGTGTGGAGTGCGCGCGAGCAGCTTGCCTCCGCGAATGCGGAGCAGCGCCACACATGCGTCGTCGCCATCCCGCGCGTATCCGATGACGTCGCGGTCGCCTCCTTCGACCTCCACCACCACTGTGGGCTCCTCCAGCCGCTCTAGGTGGCGGAGCACATCGCGCATCTCCGCCGCACGCTCGAAGTCGAGCTGCGCGCTGGCCGTCTCCATCCGCTCGCGCACGCGGCGCTGCACCTCGTCGGCGCGGCCCTCGAGAAAGAGCACGACCTCATCGATCATGCGCCGGTAGTCCTCCTGTGTCTGGAGGAAGATGCAAGGCGCCCTGCAGTGGCCAATGGAGTGGTCCAGGCATGCGCGCTCCGGCATCTCGCGGGGCATGTCGTAGCTGCAGGAGCGAACGGTGAAGATCCTCTTCACTACGTTGAGCGAGCGTCGCATTGCGCCGACGTCGGTGTACGGCCCGAAGTACCGCGCGCCATCGTCCTGTAACCGGCGCGTCACCATCACACGTGGGAAGGGTTCCTGAAGCGTGACCTTTATGTACGGATAGGACTTGTCGTCGCGGAGCGCGATGTTGAAGCGCGGCCGGTACTCCTTGATAAGATTTGCCTCGAGGATCAATGCGTGCGCCTCGGAGGGTACCACGATCGTATCCAGATCGGCTATCTGTCGTACCAGCGCCTGGGTCTTAACGCTGGCCACGTGGTCGCCGGCCAGATAGCTCCGCGCGCGCGAACGTAGTCGCTTCGCCTTGCCAACGTACAGCACCTTCCCCGCGGCGTCTTTCCACAGGTAGACGCCCGGCGATTCGGGGAGGTGACTGATCTTGGTGACGATGCGGTCGTACGTCTCGGACATTCCGGCAGCTCAGCGACGCAGGATGCGGAGCCGGCGCAGCCAATGGGTCGCTTCCCGGCTGCCGCCCCGCCAGGCGGTTACCAGGAATAATACACCGAAACTGGGGAGCGTTGCCGCCGCGTTCAACGCTACGTGTGCGTCCCGGAGCAGCCAGCGAACCGGAAGTGCGAGAAGCATGGCGACGAGCGCACTCACGGCAATGCGGAGCGTGCCCGTGCGCATGGCTGGCGTGTAGAGGGTTCCCAGCCGTTGCCGCAGCCCGGCGGCAAGGTATGCCAGGTTGACGTATGCACCCACGGAGGCCCCCAGGGCCAGCGCCGCCGGGGAGAATGGAGATTCCCGGAACGGCATCGCCAGCGCCACTGCCGCGGCCGTACCGACGAGGATGGCGCGCAACGCCGCCTTCAGCGGTGTTCGATAGTCCTGCATGGCATAGAACGCTGAAGCCAGCAGCTTGACTGAACTGAAGCCCACCAGTCCGACCGCAAACGCGGCCAGGATCCAGTGCACGATCAACTGCTCCTCGGCGCCGAACCGGCCCGTCCTGTAAATCAGGCCGGCCATCAGATCGCCGAAGACCAGAAAGGCGGCGGTGGTAGGAACGATGTAGAACAGGATCCGCATCCAACCATCGCGCAGCCGATCGCGTAGCACAGTAGTAGCAACCGAGGCCGAATCACGCGAAAATTCCGGCAGCGACGCGGCCGCCACGGAGATTCCGAAGAGCGCCAGCGGCACCATGTATAGCCGCGTAGCGTAGCTGAGGTTTGCCACGGCGCCTTCGGGAAGCCATGACGCGATCTGGAGATCGATCAGGCTCGAGATCTGAAAGAGTCCGAGCACGGTGGCTACCGGCACGAAGTTACGAATCGTCTCCTTGACACCGGGGATGGCGGTCTGGATGCGCAACCGCATCGGCCGGACGAGCGGAATCACCTGCGGAAGCTGTACAGCGATTTGCAGGGCCGATCCCACCAGCGTAGCCCACGCCAGCCACCAGGCGAGCTGCTCGAGGTTCACTGCCCGAGGCCCCCAGCCGATCAGCAAAATGATCTGAGCGAGAGACCACATGGCCGCGCTGGCGTACGAGTTGAAGAACAGACGGTTGGAGTTCTGAACGCCCAGGCACCACCCCGACAGCACCATCAACGCCGTCATCGGAAAGAGAACGCGAATGAGGCGAGTGGTGAGCTCGCGCGTCCCGGGATCGAACCCGGTAGCGATGACGGCTGTGATCACTGGTGCCAGCAGGATACCGATGATCGTCACCACCGAGGTGGCCAGCAGGAGGAAGGCGAGGACGCTGTTCGCAAGCGCACGGGCCTGCCGGTCGTCGCCGCGGCCCAGCGCGGCGCTGTATACTGGAATGAACGACGCGGATAGTGCCCCCTCGCCGAGCAGATTGCGCAGCACGTTGGGGATCTTGATCGCGGCGTTGAACGCATCGGCCGGCGCGCTGCTGCCGAAGTAATGGGCGAACGCGCGGTCACGCACGAAGCCGATGACGCGGCTCACGAATATGCCTGCGGCAACGAACCCGGCGGCGCGGCCGCCGCGACTCAGGACCGCTTCGCCCGCCTCGGGCGTGTCAGGCGCGACTCGAGGTCCGGCCAACACTCCCCTCGCGGACGGCGGGTTGAGAGAGCGGCAGGCCCGCACTGCCGGTGAGACGCGCGGCATGCTCGCCGGCGCTGCGTTGCATCTGGTCGAGCAGGGTGAGACCGTGCCGCGCCAGCAACGGGAGAAGATTGAGCACTCTCTCCTGTGGGCGGCCAAACGGATAGAGCGCGGCACGCGCTGTGGCCAGGTCGTGCGCCGTGCGCTGCTGGCGGCGCTTCTCGGCCGCCACGATGCGCCGCTCCAGGCGCTCTGCACGCCGCAGCAGATCGCGCTCCGCACCGCCGAGCACCGTTGGTGGGAGATCGGGCCCGCCTTCCCCAAGGGCGGACCCGAGCTCGGCAAACGACCGCCGCATGCGCTCCCTGAGCTCAGCCATCGCTTGCTGGATGGAAGGAGACAGCGAGCGGCGGGCAAGGCGAATCTCGGGTTGATGCGAATCACGGAGATCCTGCGCCTCGAGCTCGTAACGACTGAGTATACGACGGACGTGCGGCTCGATGATCATCCCCGACCATCGCGGCGCTGCCACCGGCGTGTCGAGCTCGAGCGCCTCCGCCACCTCGCCAACCTGCCCGAAGTACGCCAGCTCTCCCGGACCCGCGACGTACGCCACGGTCGGGAGCAGCGCACGCTCAACTATGGGACGCAACAGTACATTGGGCGAAAGCCGCGGATGGGCGTCTGCATCGAGCCCCTCATTCGCGCTGACGATCGGAATTCGCTCGCGTCGACCGTCGCGTCGCGTGAACACGAGCGACAGCCCCGGCACCCGCGCTACCTGGGGCTCGTGGCCCTCGGATCGAAGCAGCTCATCCCGGCGAACGATCGCATCGTCGATCAGCCGGGCACGATCGAGCGCGCGCTCCAACACTGGCCGCGCGGCGTCCGCGACTGCGGCATGACCAGCGTCGAGAACGGCAATCCCCCGCGCGCCGAGGAAATGCCGGAGAAGCGCGACATACGCCTGACCGAGCGTGGACTCCGGCGAATAGCAGGCGCGTGCCTCCGTCAGGATTTCGGGTGCGATGGCGGCGCCCGTCGCGGAAGCCATGCCGTCCAGCAAGTGGCTCATATCGCCCAGACGTACATCGCGCAGAGGAACGTCGGCGGGCCCTCGGGACGATAGCGTCAGGGTGTGAACACCGCCCGCGATCGCGATGTGCGTGGATGCGGCTTCAGCGAAATCCGAGTCATCTGTGGCAGCCCAGAATACGGGCGCCACAGGGACGCCGCACAGGCGCTCCAGCTCGTCGGCCAGGGCGAGCGTGGTCAATGCCTTGTTCCAGCCGTACATGGGGCCGCCGAACAGTCCGGGCTGCTGCCCCGTCGTGATCACGAAGCCGTCGCGCGCCGCGCGCGCCAGTCGTTCCGCCGCCGGCCCGTGTTTCATCGACGTCGACGTAGAGCCGTTCCGGCACGCGCCAATACGGCATCGCAATCTGCCGGCCCTTCA
>CAYXRS010000033.1:0-26532 GCA_964467195.1 uncultured Gemmatimonadaceae bacterium | reverse complement strand
GGCCGGGCTTCGACGCGCTGGGCCTGGGTCGGCTGCTCAGCAGCGGCTCCTGCACGCCTCTCGCCGTTCACCGCTCCCGCGGCCGTCGTTGCCACCTGCATGGTGGTGAGGCTGGGAAGCTCGCGAATCGCCCCCGGCATCTCCTCATGGGAGAGCGTCGTAACGATCAGCCGCTCATCGGTGAAATACGTCCGCGCCGCACCGCGCAAATCGTCCGGCGTGAGCTGCGCATACAGCCGATAAACTTCGTTGATCGTGTTGAAGGAGCGGTCGTATCGAACGAACCGCGCAAGCGTCGAGGCGATCGTCTCCGTGTTGTCCATGGCGCGAGCGAAGCCATACCTCGCATTGGACTTGGCATCCTCAAGCCGCTGCTGCTCCATCAATCCTTCGCGCGCCTGCACGAGCGTCAGCATGATCTGATCACGCACGTAGACCGCGTCCTCCAGATTGCGCAGCCGCGCCCCCACGGTGAACAGCGACGGATCCACGTTCGCCGGCTGGAAGGCGAAGAGCTGATCGACCTTCTGCTCCTGTTCCACCAGCCGCTTATAGAGATCTGAGGTAGGTCCGAAGTACAGCGTGTTGATCATCGACAGCGCTTCCTGATGCTTGTTCGAGAGATCGAACCCGGGACCGCGGAAGCCCACCGTGACGAACGGCAGCGTGCGACTCTCCCACGGCACGTGCGCATACCTGGGCCCGGTCGGCTCATTCTCCTGCGGGATCTCCTGCCGGAAGGAACCCCGCTCCCAGCCACCCCAATGCTTCTCTACCAGGGGCAGAACCTCCTCGGCCGTGACATCGCCGGCGATGATCAGCGTCGTATACTCCGGACGATAGAACCGATCGAAGAAGACCTTGGCATACTCGAACTGGTTCGGCATGTCCTCGATGTCCCGAAGAAATCCCATGGTCGTGTGCTTGTACGTGTGCCGGTCGAAGGCGGTCTCGCGCTGCACCTCGATGAGCTTGCTGATCGGATTCGCGCTGTTCTTGTTGTACTCGCCGAGTACCGCCCGTGCCTCGGTCATGAAGTCTTCTTCCGAGTACTTCAGGTTCATGAAGCGGTCGGCCTCCACCTCGAGCATCTGCCCGAGCGCTTCCTTGGCGAATGTCGTGTGATAATTGGTGAAATCATCGGTGGTATACGCGTTTTGGCGCGCTCCGGCGCGCTTGAGCACCTCGCCGTAGCGATCCGGCGGATAGCGCTCGGTGCCGCGGAACATCATGTGCTCGAAGAAATGCGCGAAGCCGGATTTTCCCGGCTCGACCTCGTTCCGCGATCCTACCTGTACCGGGATCTGAAGCGAGACGATGTTCGGGAAGCCCGTGGGGACGACGATCACCTTCAGTCCGTTCGGGAGCGTGTGCTCGGTGGCCTGAAGCGGGAGGATGTCGCCGCCGGCGGAGCGAGCCTCTCGCTGCTGAGCGACGGCTGCAGCCGGCGCCATGAAGAGAACGAGCAGGAGGACAAGAAGAAGACGCGAAGCGATCATTAGTTGACCCGTGAAAATGGTGACGAGGAGTGCCGTCGACGCCGCCGGGAACCGGTGCGCCGAAGAGACTAACTTACTACACAGGTGTCGACGGGGCGTGCCCGACAGGCTATCTCACGCATCACACTGGTTCCAACTACGCGGTAGCCCCTGTCCGAGCGGCCAGTGCCGGCGCTGGCACTCTCCATCGCAGGCTGGCCGTTCAGCCAGTATGTCGGACCGGGATCTGGGGAAAGGGCTGCGGCCCGCAGCTTGGAGGGTGCTGCAGCCCGCGGCCGGGGAGGGTGCTGCGGGGGGGGGAGGGGGGGCGGTGACGGGGCCGGGCACGGGCCCGCGGGACGCGCTGCTGCCAGTCATCGGCTGGGCGCCATTGGGAAAGCGGTAGTCATGAGGCCCGCACGAGGAGAGTCGATATGAAGAAGGAGCAAATCCTCAAGGACGATGAGATCGCGAACCGGCTTCGCAATCTCCCCGGGTGGAGCTACGACGGCACGGATATCCGCCGCGAGTACCAGACCGACGGCTGGAGCATCACCCTCTTGCTCGTCAACGCCCTCGGTTTCGTGGCCGAGTCCGCCAACCATCACCCCGACCTTGAGGTAGGCTGGTCGAGAGTGGGAGTGCGGCTCCACACCCACTCGGCGGGTGGGATCACGGAGAAGGATTTCGCGGTGGCTCGCCGCTTGGAGGATACGGCCATGTGGCGACCGCCGGAGGACAGCGGGCTGCTGAAGCTCTCCAAGCCGCTGGTGCGATCGGCCGGCGGAAAGTGAGCGCCTGGTGAGACTGTGGCATGAGGGCGAGCAAGTGAACGTGCCGCTGGTGCTCGAGCTCGTATCGGTGCCCGATCCCGCCGAGTGCTGCGAACGACTCATCGGCCTTCCGGGGCTGATCTTCCTCGACAGCGCCGCGAAGGCGCGCGGCGGGCGCTATTCGTACCTCTCCGCCGATCCAGAGCTCGTCATCCGGGACGAAGGCGAAGAAGAAGCACCGCTGTTCGACCGGGCCCGCGCCGTTCTTCACCGTCACCGCGCCCAACGTCTGCCCGAGCTTCCTCCCTTTCAGGGCGGATTGGCGGGATACATCGGTTATGAGTTCGGCGCGCGGTGGGAAGGTGTGCCCGCCGGTGGCGGGAGACCAGCAGTACTGCCCGACGCCGCGCTCGCGTTCTACGACTGGGTGATCGCCTGGGACCATCAGACTGAACGCGCCTGGATCGTGTCCACAGGGCTGCCATACGAAGGTGACGAGCGTTTGGTGCACGCGCGCCGTCGCATGGAAGAGGCGCGCGAGTGGCTGCTGCGCCGCACGCCAACGCGAGCGGCGCGACCCAGGCTGCTCGACCGCCTGGACGACGCAACGGACTTTGCGACCGATCATATTTCGGAGGCGCGGTCGACGTTCACGCGTGAGCGCTACATGGATGCGGTGGCCCGCACGCGGGAGTACATCCTGGCGGGGGACATCTTCCAGGCGAACCTCTCGCAGCGATTGCGGATCCCGCTGGTGGACGATCCCTGGCTGCTCTACCGGAGGCTGCGTTCGGCATCTGCGGCGCCCTTTGCCGCATATCTCGACCTTCAGGAGCTGTCGATCCTCAGCGTTTCGCCCGAGCGATTCCTGCGCCTGGATGGCAGCGCCGTCGAGTCGCGGCCCATAAAGGGGACGCGTCCGCGTGGCCACGATCCGATGGCGGACGACGCCCTCCGGCGCGAATTGCTCGCTAGCGAGAAGGACCGGGCCGAGAACGTGATGATCGTCGACTTGCTTCGGAATGATTTGTCCCGTGCATGCGCCCCAGGTAGCGTACGCGCATCCGAGCTGTTCGCCGTCGAACGCATTGCCGCCGTGCAGCACCTCGTCTCCACCGTTGTCGGACAGCTTCGTGAGGGGCTGGACGCGTTCCACTTGCTGGAAGCGGCACTCCCCGGCGGCTCGATCACCGGTGCACCCAAGATCCGCGCAATGGAGATCATTGCCGAGCTGGAGGATGTACGCCGCGGACCGTACTGCGGAACGGTCGGTTACGTGAGCGTGACTGGAGACATGGACACGAGCATTGTGATCCGCACGGCGCTGGCGACTCGCGCCGATCTCTACTTGTCGCTGGGCGGCGGAATAGTTGCCGATTCTGATCCCGCGGCCGAGTACCGCGAAACGATGGACAAGGGCAAGGCCATTCTGTCGACGATCGCCGCTGCACCCGCGACCTCCGGAGCTGGACGGTGATTCTCCTCATCGACAACAAGGATTCCTTCGTCCACAATCTCGCGCGGTACGTGGCTGAGCTGGGCGAGGAGCCGCTGATCCGGCGTCATGACGCGATCACGGTGGCGGAGGCCAAGCGACTGGCGCTGGGCGCCGTCATCATCTCACCCGGTCCATGCACGCCGGCCGAGGCAGGTGTCTCGGTAGAGCTGATCCGCGGAATGTCGAAGCGGACGCCAATACTAGGCGTCTGCCTGGGCCATCAGTGCATCGCTGCTGCCTATGGCGGGCGAATCGTGCGGGCACCGCGGCCACTCCACGGACGGGCCTCGCGCATCCACCACGACGGCACCGGGATCTTTCGCGGGCTTCCATCTCCGTTCGCCGCCGGGCGCTACCACTCGCTGGTGGTGGAGCGCGAGCAACTTCCCGATGCACTACGCGTCACGGCGCGCGACGATGACGGTGAGATCATGGCGATGGAGCACCGGCATCGCCCTGTGTATGGCGTGCAGTTTCATCCGGAGTCGACGCTGACGGAGCACGGCTATGGCATCATCGCGCGCTTTCTCTTCGGAGAGCGTGCGCTTCGGTTGGTGCTGCCGGCGACGGCGGACACCATCGCTGCAACTGCGAGCCGGCCATGAGCGGTGCACTGGTCTGGGTGAACGGCCGCCGCATGGACTCGGGCGCCGCACACATTTCTGCGCTGGACCGCGGATTCCTGCTTGCTGACGGCTTGTTCGAGACGGTCCGAATCCATGACGGCCAACCATTCCTGCTCGATCGCCATCTGCGACGCCTCGAGGAATCGGCCGCGGCGCTCGGCTTTCCTGGCGCGGAGGCGATTGCCGGGATGCTGCCGGCAGCCATTGGCGATGCGGCGAAGGAAGGCGTGAGAGATGCGGCGCTGCGAGTGACGCTCACTCGCGGACGCGGCTTCGGGGTGCAGCCCCCAGTCGAGCCGGAGCCAACGATAGTGATCGTGATCCGCTCCATCGCCGGCACGTCTTCGTCCGCACACGACGGCGGAGTGAGTGCCGTCACGGTGAGCGGAAGGCGCAACGAGCTGTCGCCATCGGCAGGACACAAGACGCTTTCGTTCATCGATGCAGTGCTCGCGCTCGAAGACGCGCGACGCCGTGGCGCGCAGGAAGCGATTCTGCTCGACACTCGCGGCCGAGTGTCCGAGGCGAGCTACAGCAACATCTTCATGGTACGCGGAGGCGTCCTGACAACGCCCTCCCTGGAATGCGGCGCCCTTCCTGGTATCACCCGCGCCATCGTTCTGGAGCTCGCCGGTGCGGTAGCCGAGCAAGTCGAGGAACGAGAGATATGGCCTGAGGAGCTGGTCGAGGCAGACGAGTTGTTCGCGACGAGCTCATTGAGGCAGATCGTCCCGTTGGTGCGACTCGATGACCGATCGGTTGGGTTCGGAGTGCCGGGCGTATGCACGAGCAGGTTGCGCCAGCTCTACCTGGAACGCGTAGCAGGGCAGCTCCAGCTAGGTTCGTGACTTCACGGACGCGTCCACCGCCAGGACTGCATCCGTCATTCGGCGACATGGCAGCGAGAAGGCGAACGCCGTACCCCCATCCTGGAACTCCGCCCAGACACGGCCGCCCAGAGCTTCCACCGTGTCACGTACCAGACTGAGGCCCAGCCCCGTGCCGTCGACGCCCGGACGCTGCTCCTCATGGGCGCGGTAGTAGCGCTCGAAGATCCGCCCGCGCTTCTCATGTGGAATACCCAACCCGTTATCGCAAACCTTCACCACCAGCTCGGGTGCCGAACCGTCACCTTCGCGCGTCTTCGCCGACACTTCCACCCACCGCGTGGGCTTGTGGGCGTCGCTGTACTTGATGCCGTTCGCGACGAGATTCGTGAGCACGAACTCGACGGCCGCTGCGCTCACCTCAACCTCGGGCATGTCGGGGGCGAGTCTCAGTTCGACGCCCGAGGCAGTGGCGGCATCGCGGAGCTGGCGCGTCACCTCAGCGGCCGCAGCAGGGAGGCAAACGTGCCGCTCCTGGCGCGTCTCAGGCTCCAGGCGCGACAGTTCGAGCAGGTTCTCCAGCACCAGCCGCATGCTGTCGGCGTTCCGCACCACCACCTCGGCCAGCCGATCGCGACGCTCATCCGATAACCCGCCAAGCTGAAGAAGCTGTCCCGCCCCCAGCGTGGCACCAATTCGATTGCGCATCTCGTGTGTGAGCGCGCGGTGGAATGCCCGAAGTCGCTCCTCACGCTCGACGACGCGCCCCTTGGCGAGCTCGAGGAAGCGCGTCGTCGTCGCCTGCTGTATCAGCGCCACCGCCCGAAAGAGTCGGTGCGCACACGAGAGCAGATCGTCAGCGGCCGGCGCGTCTTCGACATCCGCCGCGACACGCCTGAAGTGCGAGAAGAGAATGCTGCCGAAGATCTCGAACTCCTTCAGGATCTCGTACTCGCTGAACCCCTGCGAATGGCGGAGCGCGCCCAGCTCGCGAGCGTGCTCCATCACTGCCGTATCCGCGGGAAGCGGGTCTGTGGGATCCTCCAGGTAGTTCGCGATGCCTTCGATGAGCAGCGGGACGTGATCGAGCAGATCGTCCGTTGGGAAAACACGTTCCGTGGGAAGAGCGACACGACTCACGAGACGGTCGAGCCACCGACCGGTCAATTCGGAGCGCGATGCGCGAAAGGAATCGGCGAGCAGAGGCGCCAGTGTGCACGGCTCGGGAGTGTTCATCATCGCGGTCCGTCTGAAGACGTTGGGCACGGGTGCACGACCCGGCGCGTGAGACTTGCAGGGGATCACGCTCGAACGGGTTGGAGCGACACTTGGACTGCCACTCCCACCGCACGAGTCACGCCGGCATCCTTTCGATGAACCGTACCACGGTGCAACTGTCGTGGCAACGGGTGCGACCCGGGATGGGTTGCAGCGAGGCGCGATTCGCGGCAAAGCTGGCGAACGGCTACCGAAGACTCGCACCGGGGCGGTCATCCGGATACCTTGCGCGCTCGAACCGCCAGGCACTGGTACTACCGGTACCGACCGCCAGCCGAGCTTGACCCCAATGTTGCGTCACCCCCGACGCCGTGCCGACGGCACGGCACAGACCCGGCGTGGGCTGATTTCCTGGATGTTTACCGCATTGGCGATCGCGATCGCTCTGTTCGCGATTCTGATCCTTTTCGCCTGGTGGGCGCAGGAGCGGATCGTCTTCCAGCCGAGCGGGCCCCCATTCCCACACCACGGGGCAACACGTCGCGTCGAATACCGCGCCGCCGACGATCAGCCGCTCTTCGCCTTCATCGCCGAGCCGGCGAGGCCCGCAGCTCGCCGGCGGGTGCTGATCGCGTTCCATGGTAACGCGGATCTCGCCGTGCGGCAGATCCCGTGGGGGGAAGAAGCGGCCAGACGTACAGGCTGGACCGTCATTCTACCGGAGTATCGCGGGTACGGTGGTGCCCCGGGCGTCCCCTCGGTCAGGGGGGTGAGGGAGGATGCCCGCGCTGCCCTGGCGTTCGCGCTCGACTCGATTGCCGATCGAGAGGTGGAGATTGCCTACTTCGGACACTCACTGGGCTCCGCGGTGGCGACCGAGCTGGCGCGCGAGCATCAGCCGTCGCGCCTGCTCCTTCAATCGCCCTTCACGTCGGCGCGCGACATGGCGCGGATCGTCGCTGCACGACCCCTCGAGCTGGCTTGGCGGATGTTTTCGCGCATCCATTACGACAGCCGCGCGATTGTCGAGCAATTGGACGTTCCGGTGTGGGTGATTCACGGCGCCGACGATCTGATCATCCCGGCGCGCATGGGAGGCGAGCTGTTCGAGAGCGCACGCGTGCGGGGTGAGCTGAAGATCGTGCCTGGTGCCGGACACAACGACCTGGAGGCTCGTGGGGGCGGACTCTACTGGGCGTGGCTGGAGCGCGCGCTGGAGTAGAGATGCGGAATGCCGTTCAGCGGCGCACCACTTGAACACTCCCGTCAGTTGCCTGCCGCGAGACCAACGTAGAGGGTGCGACGGGGCGCCGGCTCATAAAATCGTCCGCCGGCGGCGTTCACCACGACCGATGAGACGTAGCGTCGATCGAACAGGTTCTGGATACCGGCCACCGGGGCAAGCCATGCTCCACCGCGGCCCTGGGCGCCAACGCGGAGATTGAGGATCTCGAATCCTGGCACGCGTACGCTGTTGGCGTCATCGCCAAACACACTGGAGGCGGTCATGCCCTCGACTGTCGCGTACAAGGCCCTGCTATTCCAGGTGACGCTTCCCTGAAGCTGCTGTCGCGGGATGCCAGGTATGCGGCTGCCGGCGAAGGTCTGTTCGCCCACGGTGAAATCCAGGAAACGGAAGTGGGACCACGCGTACGACACGTGCGTCGTGAATTCCCCTGCGGATACGCCTATCCCTCCCTCGGCACCGCGACGCTGAGTCCGGCCGGCATTGCGAAAATAGCGGCGGCCGCCCCCGCCGGGGATCTCGAATGGGATCAGCTCGTCGCGAACCGCCGCCGTATACACTGCCACGTCGTAGCGAACGCGGGTGAGTGCAACGCCCTTCAGTCCAATCTCCCAGGTTACGGCGCGCTGCGGATCGAGATCGCGATTGAGACCGGCGCTCCCATCAGGCTGATTGGCGAGCTCGGTTGCAGTGGGTGTCTCGAACGCCGAGGACACGTTGCCGTACAGTGCCACGTGGTCGCCGAGCCGAAGGACCAGTCCGGCGATCGGGCTCACCGCGGCCAGTATGCGCGAACCAGAGTCGTCGGGATCCGTATCGGTGATCAGACGGTCTCGAACATCGAAACTCACCCTGTCGGCGCGCACGCCCAGGGTTCCGAGGAGGCGAGCCGTGAGCTCGATCTCCGTGCGCAGGAACGGGCCCACGCTGCTTACGCGCTCGCGCTGGTCCAGCCGGAGCGGTCCTCGCCCCGAGGCCTGACCGAAGCAGGGGGGGGCGCCAGGTGGCGGCGTTTCGGATCGGTTGCAGTTCTCGAAGTTCTGGCGGTCATCGTTCTGCCACTGCGCGTCGATCCCAGCGGTGACCCTGTGTCTTACGCTCATCACCCTGAGGCGCGTGCTCGTGCGCAACGAGGCACCGAATGTCGAACGATCGATGTCGATGATCGCGAAGGGGAGCGGATTGTCCAACGTCCGGCGTCCGCCGTAAAGGGCGACGGTGAACTCCCGATCACCCTCGCCAGACGATCGCTCCAGCGAGACTCCAAGCTGACCCTGCCGCACGACCTTGCCAGCTCGCCTCTCCACCGTGAGCGCCTGCGCCATCGTTCGGTCATCCTGCATCTCGGCAAGTGTCAGCGCGCCGGGGTTCTCGGCGCGTGGCATGTCGAAGAGCATCAGGTGCACGTTTAGATGGTTCGCCTCACCAATGCGAGTGAGCGCATGGGCGTGCGCGCTGGTGCTGCGGAGGGCGGAGTGGTCACGATAGCCATCGCTGCGCGTGTGAGTGGCGTGCGCCTGCCAGCCAAGCGCAGCCGTTTCACTGCTGCCGCCCGCCATCGCGTGAGCCCGTGCTAGTCCGTGGCTGCCGGCCAGGAACCGCATTCGTCCCGCGAACGGTTGGTCCGGTGCGCGTGCCGTGCGGATGTCGATCACCCCTCCGGCGGCGTTGCCGTAAAGGGCGGCCGCGCTCCCTCGTATCACCTCAACGGTCCCCACCGACTCGAGATCGAGGTAGTCCACGGGAGTCTGGCCATCGGGCAAGGTGAGTGGGATTCCGTCGCGAAGAATGCGAATGCCGCGCACGCCGAACGCGGACCGCGCTCCGAAACCACGGATAGAGATGCGCGGATCCTGCGTCGGGTTCTGGCGGTTGGCGACTGTCACTCCCGGCACCCCGAAAAGCGTCTCATCCAGCGAGAGGCGTCGCTGTCCAGGGCGCATACTGTCCGGCTTGATGATCGAGATCGCAAACGGCAGATCGAGCACCGCCCGCGAGGCCTCGCGCGTGATGCTGACCTCCAGAGGGTCCAGAAGCTGGGGTCCCTGAGTGGCCGCGACGCCAGGGAGCAGCACCAGCAGGCTGAACGCCAGAGAACGCATCGAGTCTTGGTTCGGTCAGTTTCCCATGTCGCGCAGCACCACCTCTGCCACGCCAAGCGCACGCAGGCCGGGCTCGATGCTCGCGCGATCGCCTACGATCAGCACGGCGAAATGCTCTGGATCGATGTAGCGCCGGGCCACCCGCGCCACGTCCTCCTGTGTCACCGCCTCGATTCGCTGGATGAATGTGTTGTAGAAGTCCAGCGGAAGGCCGTAAAGTGCCAGTGGCATGAGCTGGCCGGCGATGTCGCGGGTCGTCTCGAACTCGCCGGGAAGCTGGAGTTGAAGATACTGCTTCGCGCGCTGAAGCTCGTCCGAAGGTACGGTATCCCGGATGCTGCGCAGCTCGTTCATGAACTCGATCAGCGCCGAGTCCGTCTTTGCGGCGACTATCTCGGCGCCAGCCGTGAACGGGCCCGCGGCACGCCGCATGGAGAAGCTGGATCCCGCTCCATACGTGTAGCCGCGCGTCTCGCGCAGGTTCTGATTGAGGCGGCTCGTGAATGAGCCACCGAGAATCGTGTTCATGACGAGAATGGGAAAGTAGTCCTCGGTGGAGCGAGGCACGCCCACGGCGCCAATTCGGAACGACGATTGTGCTGCTCCAGGCTTGTCCACCAGGTACACAGTAGTGCGCGCCGGGCGAGGCGGTTCGCCAAGCCGTGCCGTTGGCACCTCGCCGCGGCGCCAGCTACCGAAGAGCTCTCTCGCGCGACGCTCGATATCCGCCACCCGCACATCGCCGACGACGATCAGAGTGGAGTTGTTTGGGCGGTAATGTGCCTGGTAGAATCGCCGCAGCTGTTCCCCCGTCACTGCTCGCACCGACTGCTCGGTGCCACTGAGGGGACGCCCGTATGGGTGATCCTGGCCGTACACGATGGATGCGTAAGCCCGGTCGGCGATTGCCGTTGGCTGATCACGCATCTGGGCGAGCGCGGTGAGCCGCTGGGTACGCTGGCGCTCCAGCTCCTCCGGCGGGAACGATGGATTGAGGATGACATCGGCAAAGAGCGCAAGGGCGCTATCGAGCTGCGCCGTGGGCGTGTTCAGCGAGACGGTCGAGCCGTCCCACGCGCTCGACGTGGACAGCTGAGCACCCAGAAAAGCGGACTGATCGGCTATGTCGAGCGAGGATCGGGTGGTGGTTCCCTCACGGAGCAGCACCGAGGCCAGGCCGGCAACTCCCGGCATGTTGGGTGGATCGGCTTCCCCGCCCGTGCGCACGAGCATGGTGAACTGGGCAAGCGGCAGCCCGGGACGCTCGACGATCATGAGACGCAGTCCGTTCGGCAGCTCGCTCGTGTGGATGGGCGGCAGGCCGAGCGGCGGCGGAGCCGACAGCTCGGGTGGCGTAGTGTGCGTGCGCTGCGCGACGGCCGTATCCGGCGATGTCGACTCCGCATCGGGCACGGCGCGTGGAGACGTCGCGCAGGCGGCGAGCAGCGCGACGATCGTGAACATCGGCGCGACGCCATCACGAACGACAACCAGCGCCCTCATCGCGCACCTCCAGTCACCATGATCTCCTGCTGTCCCTCGGGAACGACCGTCAGAACCACCTTGGTCCCCTGTAAATAGCGTGCGGCACGCTGTACGTCGGCAGCGGAGACGCGATCGTAGCGCATCGCGTCATGCTGCACGTAGTCCGGTGTGCCCGCATAGTAATTGTAGTAGTTCAGCTGCTCGGCCTTCCCGAGTACGCCCTCCAACCGGCGTATGAAGCTGGCGCGAACCGAGTTCTGAGCGCGCTCGAGCTCGCGCGCCTCGATGCCGCCGCTGGCGACGCGCGCTATCTCCTCATCGAGCACCGCGGCGAGACGCGACGGCTCGGTTCCGGCGCGCGCCGTGGTGCTCACGGCAAAGAAGCCGTCCAACTTGTTGCCGGATTGATAGGCGTTCACATCCTGGGCGATCTGCTTGTCGTACACGAGGCGCCGGTAAAGGCGTGAATTGCGGTCTCCAGCCAGGACGTAGGAGAGTACTTCGAGCGCGGCGTCGTCGGCATGAAACGCTTCAACAGACCGCCACATGTAGTACAGTCGTGGGAGCTGAACGCGATCCTCCAGGACCATGAACGTGTCATGTGCCATGCGCGTGGGCGGTATGCGCGGGCGCGGCTGCTCGATCGTTCCGCGCGGGATCTCGCCGAAGTAGCGGGCGATCCAGCTACGCACCGAATCGCGGTCGAACGCGCCGGCGACGACGAGCGCAGCATTGTTCGGGACGTAGTACGTACGGAAGAAGTTGACGACGTCGTCGAGCGTGGCGGCGCTGAGGTCCTCCATGTATCCGATCACTGGCCAGGAGTACGGGTGCCCGTCGGGATACAGCGCGCCCAGCAGCGTCTCGAAGGCCCGGCCATAAGGGACGTTGTCGACCGCCTGGCGACGCTCGTTCTTTACCACGTCGCGCTGCACGTCGAGCTTGGACTGGTCGAGCGTGGGCAGAAGCCATCCCATGCGATCCGCCTCCAGCCAGAGCGCAAGAGGAATGGCGTTCGCCGGCAACCACTCGTAGTAGTTCGTCCGGTCAAACGAGGTGGAGCCGTTGTTGTTTGCTCCGGCGGCCTCCAGCCACTCATCGAACATTCCGACCGGCACGTTCTCCGAGCCCATGAACAGGATGTGCTCGAACAGATGTGCAAAACCGGTGCGGCCTGGACGCTCGTCACCCGAACCGACATGGTACCAGACGTTGACGGCGGCCACGGGCACCGTTTTATCCTGATGCAGTATCACGGTGAGCCCGTTGTCGAGCGTGTACTTCTCGTGCTCGATCGGCGGGACGCCCTGTGCGGCAGCGACCGCCGGCCCCAGCGTCAGCACCAGCACCAGCACGGCGACAAAAAAGTAGCGAACTGCGAATAACTGCATTGTCTCACTCCGACCGTCTTTCGAGGATGAAGGCGAGCGGCACCTTGACCGATTCGCCGAGCACGTAGCGCCAGCGCTCGTCCGGGTTCCGCCAGATGGGACTTTCAGGTGTCGGCGACGTATATGGTGTCAGGCCCAGCCGTCGGGACAGGATCGACAGCCGCAGCATGTGGAAGGGATCACTCACCAGTATCACGCGCGCCGAGTCGGCCTCCAGCATGGCGGCCACGCCATGCATCGATTCGCTCGAGGTCAACCCCCGGTCCTCCAGCACGATCGCGCTCTCCGGCACGCCGCGGGCGATCACGTAACGCCGGCCCACCGCCGCCTCGCTGGTAGTGTCGCCGCGCCCCGTACCGCCGGTGAGTATCAGTCGCGGCGCGAGATCCCGATCCCACAGCACCAGGGCGTGGTCCAACCGCGCCCTGAGTACCGGTGACGGCCTGCCATCATAATGCGCTGCCCCAAGTACCACGATGGCGTCTGCCGGGCGTGCCTCGTCGCGCGCGCCCATCAGCACCACCGCGAACACGATGCCGCCCCACGTCATCAACAGCAGAACGATCAGCACAGCAGCGGCGCGCAGCACCCGGCGCATTCGTCGAGCCATTTTTGAAGGTAGCGGCGCGCGTATCGGCAATGGAAGGGCCGGTGCGACGAGCGCGCAAGGACCGGCCCGACCACCGACGTAACAGTGGAGCAACGCGCGATCGTCCCGAAAGAGTGAAACACCGGTTCGTCGGCCATCCCGCTCGTCCCACTTCGTTTGGTTCGTCCGCGCCGCGGCGCGATCGTCCGTGCGGACGCGCCGGGAATGAGGCTGAGCCACAGCCGCCCTGACCCGGCGCCGCACAGTGGAGTCAACAAGGTGCTGATAGCCCGCATACGCTGGGCGTGCCTGCTGGCGGCGTTGCCGGCCTTCACCCTCGGATGCACGTCCTCGTACTCCGGGAATCCATCAACACGTCGTTCTCGGTGGCGAAGTCCATCACCTCACTCCTCGTTGGCATCGCCATCGATGACGGCGCGATTGGCAGGGAAACGGACCCCGTATCGCAGTACCTGCCCGAACTGTCGGCGCGCGATCAGCGCTTCGACCAGCTGACCGTCGCACAGCTTCTGGACTTGCGCTCGGGGCTGCGCTGGCGCGATCACGACTTCATTACCGGCGACAAGCCGCGCGCCTACTACCATCCGCATCTGCGCCGCGTTGTGACGGAGGAGATCGGATTCACATCTACGCCAGGCGAGCGCTGGGTGTACAACTCGTACAACCCGATCCTGCTCGGCATGATTCTCGAGCGGAGCACCGGCCAGACCGTGGCCAGCTACCTCGAGGAGCGCATCTGGAAGCGGATAGGAATGGAGTTCCCCGCTTCGTGGAGAGTTGACGGAAAGCGCGATCCCATCGAGAAGATGGAAAGTGGCGTCAACGCGCGGGCGATCGACTTCGCCAAGCTGGGACGACTCGTGCTCCGCCGTGGAGACTGGAACGGCGAGCGGATCATCTCCGAAGCGTGGATCGAGCAGTCCGCACAAGTCGACCTCGGTTGCGAACTGGAGGCGTACCGTCCTCGGGCAATCTGCTATCAGCGTGGCTGGGTGGTTGCACCCGTCAGCCGGCGACCGTCCGTTCGTGATCAGCGCCTGGGGACACCTCGGCCAATACGTCTACGTCTTTCCGGAGCTCGACCTGGTGATGGTCCGCTTCGGCAGGAAGCTGGGCGGAGTGTCCTGGGCCGAGGTATTCCACGCCATCGCGGCAGCGGTCAGTCCGCCAGCCCAAGCAGCGCCAGCCAGAAGACGTCGAATGCGGGGCGGTGGTTCCCGTCGGGGTGCAGCGCCTGGGCGGCGGCAAGGCCGTCGGCAAACGAGACGACGACATCCGCCAGCAGCACTTCCGGCACGCGAGGGCGCAGACCGAGGAGCTCGAAGAGCCGGGTCACTGTAACGGCGGCGCGAGCGCGGCGAGCGGCCGCCGCCTCGCGCGCCGCCGTGCGGACGAGTCGGCCCCGCCATTCTCCGAGCTCCAGCAACACGCGGATGTGTCCGCGTTCCAGCTCGGTGGACAGCCATGTCCACAGATCATCCACCGCCGTGCGAGCGTCCGATCGTGCGAGCGCCGCACGCTCCTGTGCCTCCAGATCGCGCGCGATGAACTCCACCGTGCGCGCGAGCAAGGTTTCCTTATCGTGAAAATGGTAGTGGATCAACCCCTTGCTGACACCTGCCTGCTCCGCCACCTGATGCATGGAGAGTGATGCCGCTCCGGTTTGCACCACACACCGTACGGTGGCCTGGAGAATCCGCTCCGCCGCATCGGCGCGCGGCTTTCGCACGACCTTCGCACCCTCTTCGGCCATCACACCTCGACTCGTTCGCCCTTGTCGGGACAGTGCACATGATAGCCCCGCTCAGCAAGCATCGCGGCTAGCGCGTCCTGCGCGCCGGGCTCGCCATGAACGAGATATACGTGTCGCAGCCGCGGCGATGTACGCCGCACGGAATCGAGCCACCGGACCAGCTCACCTCGATCGGCGTGCGCGGAATAGCCGTTGATCACCTCCACGCGCGCCCGCAACGGAATCATCTCCCCGAACACCTTGATTTCCTGACGGCGTTCCACGATGCGCCGCCCGAGCGTGTGCTCCGCCTGAAAGCCGACGATCAGAATCGTGTTGCGCGGGTCGGAGGCTCCGTTGCCCAGGTGGTGCAGGATCCGCCCCGACTCGGCCATCCCCGACGCCGATATGATGATGCATGGACCGAGCTGCGCGTTGATCGCCTTTGATTCCTCCACCGTGCGGGTGTAGCGCACCAGCTGGTGGTCGAACAGGCTCGCTGCATCGTTGACCAGGTCCTCCGTGCGATCGAACAGATACGGGTGCATCTCGAAAATCGCCGTGGCGCTTATCGCTAGCGGAGAATCTATGTAGATCGGGATCTCGGGGATGCGCCTTCCCCGCGCCAGTACATGTAGCTCGTACACCAGCTCCTGCGTTCGGCCTACGGCGAAGGCCGGGATCATGACCCGCCCGCCCCTGGCGGCGGTTTCCGACACGATCGCCGCCAGGTGCTCCTGTGATCCGGCGATCGTCTCGTGGTCGCGATTGCCGTAGGTGGACTCCATGATCATTACGTCAGCGTTCTCCGGGGGCTTGGGATCACGAATGATCGGCAGGCCGGGACGTCCCACGTCGCCGGAGAAGATGATCCGCTTGCGCTGCCCCGCCGCCTCGTCGTTCACATCTACCGCGACCGAGGCGGAGCCGAGAATGTGACCGGCCTCAACGAAGGTGGCGCGCACTCCTGGCAATACTTCCATCGATCGATCGAATGGGACGCCGACCATCAATTCAGCGGCACGGGCGGCATCAGCCACCGAATAGAGTGGCGGTATGAACTCCCGGTGCCGGCGCGCCAGGAAATCCGCATCCTTTTCCTGAATGTGTGCGGAATCGGCGAGCATGATCGCCGATAGGTCTCGCGTGGCGGCGGTGCACCAGATCGATCGTGCATATCCATGCGACGCCAGGAATGGGAGCCGGCCGGCGTGATCGATGTGCGCGTGACTCAGCAAGATGGCATCGATCTCCTCGACCGCCAGCGGGAGCGTCCGGTTGGCCGCATCTGATTCGCTTCGCCGACCCTGGAAGAGTCCGCAATCGAAAAGAATCGTGTTACGGCCAGTGCGCAGGATGTGGCAGGAACCGGTGACCTCGCGGGCAGCGCCCGAAAACTCCAGCTGCATGAGTGGTGGATGGATGCGGGGAAGAGACAGGCCGTTGCGGCGCGCTCACCGCAAGTTGCCGCCCGCTGGCATATCGTCGCAAGCAGCCGCGCGCTGGCGTATCGCCGCATCCACTCCGCTGCCGCCATCGGCAGCAACGCGTCATGCGTCGGAGCGGTCCAGCACGATCTCATGCACGACCGCCCCCCCCCCACGTGGCGACGGACTGCCGGCGGCAATCGGGTGACCGGCTCGGCTCGCCGCATGCGCCAATCGCCCCGATGGAGTACCTTTAGTCACGCTCGGGCATGTGGCTGCTTCCATTCGGAGGCGCGTCCCTTCCCGTAGTCCCCCGACTGGAGCAGATCTTGGCGAGAAAGCCGAACTACGATTTCGAGAAGCGCAGGAAGGAGCTCGAGCGCAAGAAGAAGAAGGATGAGAAGCTGCTGCGAAAGCGCGAGACGAGTGCCCGCGAAGCCGAAGAGCGAGCGAATGCCGCACCTGATGAAGGCAGCGACACGAAGGCCGAGGAGTTGTCGGGCGGCTGACCGTCAGCAGCCTGGTTGCTCGTGTGGCAGTCCCGCCCGGCCGGCGGCCAAGTGACCCAGGAGCACATGGGTGCCAGGTCGCAGCGAAGGCGATTTGAGGGCCGGTCCGCGATCGTTACCGGAGCGGCATCCGGGATCGGCCGCGCCGTTACCCTCATGTTGGCACGCGAAGGTGCGCGAGTGCTCGCGACCGACGTGGATGCAGCAGGTGCCGATCGCGTAGCCGCCGCGGTTCGGGTGGAGGGCGGCACGGCGGAAGGCTGCGCCCTCGACGTCAGTCGCGAAGCGGATTGGGAACGGGCCGTTGACCTGGCGCGAACGAGATGGAACGTGGTCGACGTCCTCGTCAACAACGCGGGGATCTCTCGCGCCACGCCAATTACTGAAACCACCCTCGACGAGTGGCGGCTGGTGATGGCAGTGAACCTGGATGGCGTCTTTCTCGGTTTGAAGCACGCTATCCGTGCCATGCGCGGTGGTGGCGGTGGTGCGATCGTGAATGTCGCCTCTGCCTCCGGAGTAAAGCCGGCCCCGGGCGCCTGCGCGTACGGCACGAGCAAGGCTGGGGTGCGTATGCTGAGCAGGACGGCCGCTCTCGAGTGTGTCCGCATTGGCGACCGTATTCGCATCAACACGGTCATCCCCGCGGGTGTCCGCACGCCGATGTGGGAGCGCATGCCATTCTTTCGGGATCTCGTCGGTCAGCGGGGAAATGAGGAAGCCGCGTGGCAGGCACTCGAGCAGGGCGAGCTTGCGAAGCGATTCGCGACGCCCGAGGAGGTGGCGGACGCCGTACTCTTCCTCGCGTCCGATGAGGCCGGCTACATCAATGCAGCGGAGATCGCTGTGGACTACGGCTACACGGCGTAGCCGCCGAGCGGCCCACGCGCTACGTTGGTGCCGGGACTTACCGCCCCCCTCGTCTGGTCTCGCAAGGAGCAATCATGCGCGCCGCCTGCCCTCCCGCCTGCCTGCTCGCGCTGCTCGTTCTCGCAACGTCGCCCTGCCTCGCTCAGAGCAGCGCTGACACCAGCGCATTCGTCCTTCGCATCGGACGCGATACCAGCCACGCACAGATCATTGTTCGCGATGGCAGCCGGGTGCTCGTGCACACCGTGAGGCGCATTCCCGCCGTGCGTGAGGTGCGTACCGAGGCCACTCTCCACGCCGATGGCACGATCCTCCGCATGGAAGAAACGGCGTGGGAACCATTCGCCGCCGATGATGCGGCGCCGGCGGCGCGGTCGACAACGTACGTGGAGGGGGACTCCACGATAGTCGAGGTGTCGAGCAGTGCGGGTGAGCGTCGATTCGCCTTCGCCGGCCGCGCGCATCTGGCAAACGCGCTCGATCTGATAGGTGTGCTGCCTCTTGTCGCCGCCTCCGCTCCCACGGCTTCGGGCGACAGCATCGTCTCGATCCAGTTCGCATTTACGCTCGGAATCCGACCGCTGGTCATCAGGCGCGAGAGCACGGATCGCGTCTCCTTCGGCAACAGTCTGATGGGAACCATTCGTGCGCAATTGGACAGCGAAGGGCGCGTCGTCGCCATCGACGGAACCGGATCTTCCATCAACTACATCGGCGAGCGCGTGCCGCCTTTGAGCATCGACTCGGTGGCCCGCGCCTTCGCCGCGCGCGAGCAGCGGGAGGGCGCCTTCGGAAGCACGTCGCCCAGGGACTCCGTGATCGCCTCTATCGGCGACGGGTCGGTGATGGTGAACTACGGACGACCCTCCAGGCGTGGCCGCGATATCTTCGGCCTCATCGTGCCGTGGGACCGCGTGTGGCGCACCGGTGCGAATCAGGCCACACACCTGCATACGAGTCTTTCCCTGCGCTTCGGCGACACCGAGCTGACACCCGGAAGCTACACGCTGTGGACGCTCCCATCGCAGACTGGATGGACGCTGATCGTGAACGAGCAGACTGGGCAGTGGGGAACAGACTACGACTCCTCCCACGACCTGGTGCGCGTCCCCATGTCGGTTCGTACGCTGACCGAGCCTGTCGAGCAGTTCACCATTCTGATCGAGCCGCAAAGCGGGGGCGGCGTGTTGCGGCTGCGGTGGGACAAGACGGAAGCCAGTGCACCATTCCGGACGCCATAGGAACCGCCAGCGACGGTTCGACCTGTCAACCGACAGATATCTCGTGTGCTCATGCCCTGTCTCGGCCACCGAACCCGGCGCGTCGTTTGACCCGGGCGCTCCCGGCGAGTATTATTGTATGGCGACAGTTGCGCCCGCTCATACCGCGCAGCGGATGCAGCGGCCCTCGCTTGCGCGGGGGCTTTTTGATGGGCGCCACGGACTCATTAAGGGAGGACTCATGCAGCATACCGAAACCATCACCGACTCGCTCGAGCGGATCACGACCAAGCAACGCTCGGCCGTACAACGAGAGGTGGTGCGGTTGCTGGATGAGCTGGTACCGCAGAGGCCCGCGCACCCGCGCGAGGAGCCTCATGCCGAGGTGAAACTGCACCGCTGGCCGGGTCGCTGCATCCTCCAGGCGGAATCGAGTGCGGTAAGCGTATCCTGGTTCCCAGCGCGCCCGGACGAGGACTCGTTGGGCGAGATTCTCGTAATCGCCTGGGATGGGATCGTGTCGCTTCCGGGATCCGCCGAGCGCTCGCGGAGGGAAGCTGTCGCACGCCGCACCGTGGTGGTGCGCCCGGTGGAAACTCGCGTCGGCGAGTACGAATGGCGCCGTGAGGGGGCAGCCTCCCCAATTCAGACCGCGACACTGGCGAATTTCTGCAGGGAGCTGCTGGCGTAACCCTCGGAGTCGTGTTGCCGTGAGGTCCCCTCGGTAACCGCGTCTTTCGGGGGGTCAACTCACGGACTCCGTGGCCTGGGGTTGCTGCACCCTCTACTGCTCGTCCCCCAACGAAGGGGCGCACCGCCGCCAGGCGGCGCGCAATGGGACGACAGCGGAGGGTCAGTCGATGAGCTCCAGCATGTGGTGCCGCGCCCTCATTGTCTGCGCGATCGCCATCGGCCTGACGGCTCAGGAGGCGCTCGCGCAGCGCGCCGCACCAGCGCAGGCTGCCGTGCCGCTTCGCGATGCGCGGGGGAGCGGAAACCACACCGCACTTCGAGCCGCCGCAGACTACTTCCTCGACATCAACGGCGTCGACGGAGAGTCAGAGCCTGCCGGGGAACCGCAGCGGGATCAGATCGAGATCGAATCCTGGTCATGGGGCGAGACGGCTCGCCGCATTTTCAGCCGCAACAGCGGCGGCGGCTCGGTTGTCATCGAGGTGCTGGCGCACGACGCCGCCTCTCCCGGTTCAGGAAGGGCGAGCGGACGTCGCGATCCGGCAGCTACGGCACCGCCCATTGGCTTTCGCAAAGGTGATGCGCTCGGCACGCTGATGCTGGAGGCGTACACGAACGGACACGGCGAGGCCGGATGGGTTCGTTACATGTTGCACGGCGTGCGCGTGAGCTCGGTTGCGGCCGGCACGCGTAACGGGCGACGGGTCGAGAAGATCACGATGAGCTACGAGCGAGTCACGCTACAGCGGTCCGGCCGGACGCCGTCCGGCGTTGCGCCGGCGTCGCCCAGCCGCGCGGGGGCGTAGCGAGGGCAGGGCAGTTGCGGCATCAAGGCCAGCGGTATTCTGCCGATGCGGCCAAAAGAGTAGCTTCACCGCATGTCCAATCCCGCCGGCTTCGCGAATCTCGAGGTCACGACACACCCGCTGGTGCAGCACAAGCTTTCGATCCTTCGCGACCGCGCCACGCCCACCAAGCTGTTCAAGGAGATGGTAGAGGAGATAGGGACGCTTCTCGCCTACGAAGCGACCAAAGCTCTCCCGCTCGAGCCCGTGCTGGTGGACACACCGCTGGAACAGGTGCGCGCCATGCGCGTGCGGGGCAAGAAGCTCACGCTGGTACCCATTCTGCGAGCCGGGCTGGGAATGGTGGAGGGTGTGTTACGGCTCGTCCCCGCGGCCCGCGTCGGTCACGTTGGCCTCTACCGCGATCACGACACACTCGAGCCGGTGGACTACTACTTCAAGGTGCCTGGCGATGTGATCGAACGTCACTTCTTCATTCTCGACCCCATGCTGGCCACGGGCGGGAGTGCCGTCTCCGCCACGACCTCCCTCAAGCGTGCCGGAGCCGAGCACATCTCGTTTCTCTGCATCGTCGCCGCGCCGGAGGGCGTACAGCGCATGCTGGAGGCGCACCCGGACGTTCGCATCTTTTGCGCGGCACTCGACCGCGAGCTCAACGAACACGGGTACATCCTTCCAGGCCTTGGGGACGCCGGAGACCGGCTATTTGGAACCAGGTGAGCCGCGCGACCTCACCCAAACCATTCCCGCGGACATGTCGCCTGCTGCCGGGCGGCGTCGAGCACCCACTGCTGGCTTTGCAGGTTGACGACTTCCTCAGGGACCCTGTCGAACCACTGCGTTGCCTGCTGAATATCCCCCACGCGGCGCCAGAGCTCGCCCACCAGGTAGGTGAGGACCGCCCGCTCCTCCCGTTCCACGCCATCGAAGGTCGCCAGAGCGCGCTCGAACATCCACGACGCGTGACGCCGGTAATAGCGCTCCGCTTCCACATCACCTTCGTCGACGCAGCACCAGGCCGCTCGCAGGTACAGGTCGGCGATACGACGCGGCTCGCACCCCTGCCAGACGGCAACTCGCGCTGCGAAATCGTACTTGTCGGAACCAGTCACGGTGCCCGACGGCAGTCGTGGTGCCAGCTCATCCCAGACGTGCTCCTTCAGCAGCGGGCCGACCTCGGCCTCTTCTCCAAAGTCCCGCTCGCTTCCCGTGTAGCCACAGCGCGAGCACATGTGGACGAAGTAAGGCAGTGGCTGCGTGCCTGCCGCGCGCTCGTGAAAATCGGTGCGCTTGCCACCGAAGGAATTAGTCGACAGAACGGCTTGTGAGGCGAAGCCGTTGCCGCACACCGGGCAGCTCAACTCTATCTGTTTCAGGGTGGTCATACTCTCTCCGGCAACCCGACTGACAGGCCGGAAATGAAAGATGCGTGCCATCCATTCAGCTACCCTTGTTGCTCCCGGCAGCCCGCGGTATCTTGGCGCCTCCGGCGGTTCCGGTCCGGCCCGCAGCCCGCTGCCCAGCGCATGCTGATCAATCTGCTGCCAGACTTCTTCGCCGTACTCTCCAGTGCCGATCGTTCCGGCGCCTACCGCCGCTACTTCGCTGCCCACCAGCGCATCCTCGGTGCCTACTGGCGGAACTACGCGCTGGATCCTGACGGACCTCACTTCGATGAAGTGATCCAGAGCACTATCGCTGCCAACCGCTCCGATTTGCGAAGCATGCTGGAGCGCACCGACATCGTGTCGCTCGCCCGGCGAGCGGAACCGCGCACGCGCGATCTGATCGAAGCGGATGTCGACGTGGATGTTGTTCTCATGGTCGGAGTGGGCGCCGCCAACGCCGGCGAGCTGGTGGTTGATGGCCGCGGCATCGCTTTCGTGTGCGTGGAGCACTTCACCGGGCTGCGCAATCACGATACGCGCGCGCTCGGTCTCGACCCCGAGCTGATTCCGCTCTGGCTTGCGCACGAGATCGCTCATGCAGTGCGATACACATCTTCGCGCAGCCGCAGCACATTGCGCGCGCTCGTCCACGAGGCTGGGGGCTACTACTCCTACTGGGAGTCGGCAGGCAGTGCGACTCTGCGGGAGCTGCTCGTCAACGAAGGCATCGCCGTGTCGGTTTCGCGAGCGGTCAGTCCCGGTCACGCCGACTGGGAGTACTTCGGCTACGGGCGCCGCCAGTATGCGAGGATTCGCGAGATCGAGGGCCTGCTCAAGCGAGCCATCGGCGATGATCTCGAGCGCACTGGACTCGGCCTTCGCCTCAGGTACCTGTCTGGAGGACTAAGCGACGAGGCGCGAACGGGTGAACCAGCAGGGGCTGCCGGAGCGAAGCGGCTACTACGTCGGGACGCGACTCGCAGAAGCGGCGATCGCGGAGCGAGGCCTGGCCTGGTCGGTTCGCGCCGCTGCCGAGGAGATCTGCGCTCTCACCCGGGCATCGGTCGCCTAGGCGTTCCGTCGACAGCGGAGCTCGCGCGCACGCTCCGGCTCGTTGTCCGGCCCGTTGACCGACGGCGTCACTGCGGCTCGGCAAGATGGCGCACGGCGTTCTCCGCTGGGCTTGCGCTGCGAATTGCTATCTGCCCGAGGCCTTCGCACCAGTGCGCCGCGCGGTCTCACGGGATCGTTCTTCGGTGACCGCGACAGCGCGCGGCGCGACCGGACGCAGTGGATGCGTGATGCCAGCGGGGTGGCGAATGAGGTGCGACCCGAGGAGGAGGAAGTCGAGATTGCCATCGAGGAACGCGCGCACCGCGTCATGGGCGCTGCAGACGATGGGCTCCTCGTGCATGTTGAAGCTCGTATTGATCACCGCCGGCAGACCGGTGAGCCGCTGGAACTCCGCTATGATCCGGTAGAAGTCTGGGTTTCTGTCCTTGCGCACGAGCTGCGGCCGCGCCGTGCCGTCGAGGTGGACCACCCCCGGCATTCTCTGCTTCATCCAGGGCGTCGCTCGAGCGGTGACGGTCATGAACTCCGCAGCATGCTCGGCGCCCTTCAGGTTCACGAAACAGCGGTCGCGCTCCTCCCAGAGCACCGCCGGCGCGAACGGCATGAACTCCGTGCGACGCAGATTCGCGTTGAGCCAATCGTTCACCGTTGGGTCCGTAGGCTGGTACAGCACTGAACGGTTGCCCAGGGCACGTGGGCCATATTCCATCCGGCCGGCGGCTCGCGCCACTACATAGCCGCGCGCCAGAAGGTCGGCCACGTACTCCTCCATCTTCGTGTCGACCGGTTCCGGCTCGAGCCCCGCCTCGCGCATCGCCCCCTCGATCTCGGCGGCGCTCAGGTCACCACCCAGATATACATCCCGCAATGGATTGCGATCGCGTCGCATTCTCCGCGGCAGCACCTCCGGCAGACAGGCAGCGAGTGCCGCTCCACCGCACATCCCGCCATCGCCCATGTGCGGGTGAATGAAGATGCGATCAACCTCAGGCAGGGCCAGCACCTCTTCGTTCACGCGCACGTTGGCGAAGACTCCTCCGGCCATCGCCACATCGCGCAGCCCCGTCGCCCGCGCCCAGTGCCCCACGTAGCGGCGCACCAGATCCTCCGTGTGCGACTGGATACTCGCGGCAAGATCCTCCCGCTTCCACCCCTTCGGAAGAGCCCTTCGCAAGTCCGCGATCGCCGTTTGGAAGACTGTGCGCCCGCGATTGATCAGCCGGCCGTTCTCTTCATCGATGAACGAGCGAAGCAGGTCGACGTACTTCGGTTTGCCATGCGCGGCCAGGCCGGTCACCTTCCCCTCGTGTTTGTGAGCGGTGAAGCCGCAGATGTGCGTCAGGTATGCGTAGTAGTTGCCAAGCGAGTCGTAAGCGCTGGTCTCGTGCACGTGCTCCCACTCGCCATCCCGCACCGTGTAGATGCGCGACGACTTGGCGTCTCCGCCGCCGTCGAGCGAAACCACCAGCGCGTCATCGAAGCCGCTCGTGAAGTACGCCGACGTGCAATGGGAAAGGTGATGGTCAACGATCACCACCGGAGCAGTGATTCCGAATTCCTCGCGTATCAAGCGCCGGATGTTGCGCTCGCGCTTGCGAAAGCCCGGCTCCATGGCCAGGTAGTAACACCGCTCGAGGAAGGGTAGCTGATTGCGATAGCGGCTGACCCTCCCCGCCATCTGCTTGAGCCGGCCGACGAGACCGCCGCGCTTCCATCCGACGAACCACCCCTCGAAAGGCTGTAGTTCGTCGACGAAGAAGTCCATGTAGCTTGCGACGACGACTCCGTCGACATCCTTGGGGTCGGTGCCCGTCAGGCGCATGACCTCACGAATGGAGCCGCGAGGGAAACCCTCGACGAGCTTCAGGCGCGAAAGCCGCTCCTCGCTCACTGCGGCAACGAGCCGGCCGTTCTCGGCCAGCGCCGCGCCGCTGTCTCCTTCCGACGTGATTCCCAGCACCTTCACGGGCGATACCTCCTTCGGCTCGTGGCGTGAAGGGTGCGCCTCAGCTGCGTGCTGCTTTCCCACGCGAAGATGCGGACACCCGATCCAGCACATCCTCAAATCGACTGCACCGATCGGGTCCCCGAACTTCGAGGCGACAGAATGCAGGTGCATCGCCCCCATCACGGCGGGGACCGATTCGTCGCTTTGCCACTGCCGGAACCGTGCCACCTTCTGCCGTATCGTTGTCGGCGCACAGCCGGTAACGCGCGACAGCGGCAGCTCTCGTGCGTTGCAGGTGCGCAACGGAACGAAATGCATCGCCAGGGGGCGTGGCCTGGTTGTTATTTGCCCACACAGAAGGATGCGAACACCCGATCCAGCACGTCCTCTACATCCACCGCTCCGATCAGTTCCGCGAGCTCCGAGGCGGCCGAGCGAAGGTGCACCGCACCGATCACGGCGGGGACCGACTCATCTCGTCCAAGTCGGCTGAACTGTGCCAGTTCCGCTCTCGCGTTCTCCACTGCGGCGCGATGTCGCTCGCGCAAGAGCAGCGGCACCTCCCCCGCCGGATCCACATTGGCATCGGAGAGAGACGATGCGATCCTTCGCGCGAGCCGGGCGAGTCCGGCGCCGGTCACGACGCTTACCTCGAGATTGTGATGTGCATCACTGTTCGCTGGCGTTGCGTCTTCCGTCAAAGCTTCTGCGCCCTTGGCGTAATATGTATGGGATGCGACAGTTGGAGCCGCGGCACTCCGCCCTGACGACTTGCCCACGTCAGCCTTCGTGCGAACCGGCAGTATCTCCGCTCCGGTCAGGGCGCGGGTCCGCTCGACGGTTACTGTCAGTGCCGCCTCGTCTTCGGAACACGCGAGAACGAGGTCGGCGCCCGAAAGCCATCGTTCGCTCACTTCGATGCCAAGGCGTTCGACGACGTCCGCCGATTCTCTGAGCCCCGCCGTGTCCACCAACCGCACCGGCCACCCCTCTATCTCCACCAGCGCTTCGAGCGCGTCGCGTGTGGTGCCCGGAACATCGGTGACGATGGCCCGCGCCGAACCCACCAACGCGTTGAACAGCGACGACTTGCCGGCGTTCGGTGGCCCCGCGATCACGACCACTGCGCCCTCCCGGATCACCTCGCCGGTGTGCGCGGTAGCCAACAGCGATTCGAGAGCGGAAATCACCCGGACTGTGCCGTCTTCGACCCTTTCGCGCGCGACCTGCCCCTCATCCTCCTCCGGAAAGTCGATGTCGTAGGCGATCAGCGCCTCGAGATCCAGAATAGAATCGCGGAGCTCACTGAGACGCCGCGAAAGCGAACCCTCGAGCTGGCGCAGCGCGGCGCGATGCATGGCACGCGAGTTCGCGTCGATCAGCTCACCTACCGCTTCCGCTTGAAGGAGATCCAGTTTGCCGTTCAGCACGGCCCGTCGCGTGAACTCGCCAGGGAGCGCTTCGCGCGCACCGGCGCGAAGCAGCGCGGCAAGCGTCAAGGCCGACGCCAGCTGACCGCCGTGCACGGTGATCTCGACCAGATCCTCTCCGGTGAAGCTCGCCGGCGCCTGGTAGCCGACCGCAATCCCACGGTCCACCAGCTCGCCGCGC
>CAYXRS010000032.1:0-26746 GCA_964467195.1 uncultured Gemmatimonadaceae bacterium | reverse complement strand
GTTGAACGCGCTGCTCAGGGCCGACGGCAGCGCGTCGGGAAGCGTGTACTACGTCACGGATCTGACCGACTTCGGTCTCGGGACCATCGAAATGCGCTTCGACGTGACATGCCTCGCACTGGACGCCGCGCTCGGCCGCGCGTGGATCGGAGGCGTAGTAACGGAGAACAACTCGACCAACGAAAACTTCGCAACCAACCCGGTGCGGCAGGTCGGCCGCGACGTGTGGTTCCGCGTAGAGGACAACGGCAGCGGCGGTTCGGGGACGGCCGATCGCTCCACACAGCTCGGCTTCGAAGGGTCGGCGGGAATCGACACATCGGAAGAATATTGTGAGGCACGGATCTGGCCCGCGGCGCCGGCACACCCCGTGATTGCGGGGAACATCTCGGTGCGGTAGCAAGGATCCAGGAACTGCTGCGAGGTAACCATCGCTGCCGCCCGCATGTGCCGCCGCTGATGTGCTGAAGCTATCTCAAAGCATTTCTCAACCGCAGAGGCGCAGAGCCGCAAAGATTGCAGGAAGCCAAGAGACTCTGGTTGGCGTGGTACTGACCGTTTCTTATCGTTGTTTCTTGCGCCTCTGCGTCTCTGCGGTCAGTGCTGTCACAGCCTGCCCATCTCACGGAAGGCGTTCTGTTCCTTGTGGCGGTGGTGAATGCCTCGCCGGGCGGCGACGTATCGCTCTTGGTCACCGTTGAGCGCGCAGGACATTTCGCCATAGCCAGCCGAGCATTGCCTCCTGGTATCCATCAGCGAACTGAGCCGTGCCGTGGCGTTCGCCTCCCATGCGGATACCGTGTCCGGCGCCCGGGAACACCATGAGCGTGACGCTGTCGTTGCCTGCTCTCGCGAGGCCGTGGCGCCATCGGGCGACTGCCGTCGCGGTCGGCTGGTCGGTGTCGCTGTCTCCGAACATGAGCAGGATCGGCATCTTCAACGCCTCGATATGCGGCGCCGGATCCCACGTAGCGACCCAGCTCCAATTCGGCCGATTCTGCTCGGAGGGAAGCACTCGATCGAGCTGCTCAGCGAGCGGCGCCAATCGGGTGGGCCGGAGAGAATCGAGGCGTGCCACCAGCTGGGAGCGCCCCGCGCCTTCTCCAAGGTAGTGGAAGTACGCGTCAAGCACTTCCAGTGCCTCTGCTTTCTCTCCCTCCGACAGTCCGGCGCGTTCGAACGCCTGCTGGTAGGAGAAGAGCTCGGACTCGCGGGGGCTCGCACCACCTCCCGATATCAGGATCATGAACGCGATATCCGCCGACTGAGATGCAGCCAGCGTCGCGACCCAGGCGGCCTGACTGACGCCCCAGAATCCAATTCGTCGGGCATCAATGGCCCGCGCCGACTTCATGAACCGGACAGCGGCCAGCGCATCCCCAGCGAGGTCTTCGAGCGATGACGTAGTCCACGAACCAGTGGACGCTCCGGATCCTCTCTTGTCGAAGAGAAGGCTGGCAATGCCGAGCGTGGCGAACTCTTCGGCGTACGGCCGAGCGCCCGCGCGTGTCGCCGGCCCCGACCCATGCAGGAAGACCACTCCAGGCGACGGGCCCGCAGCGGCAGGCAGCATCAGCGTTCCACGCAGCTCCACCGAACCGTTTCTGAAGCTGACTTCACGCTCCGTGAATGGTGGGGTTTGCGCCGTGGCGTCACCACTGCCGGCCGCGATCAGGAGCAGGGCGGCAAAGCAACCGCGCCGATGTTTCTCGCGGTGGACCCAGCTCACCTCAGTCGGCTCCCGCCCCCATGACCAGGCCGACGACGTTGCCATGCCGCCATGGTTTCCTCCTCCCGGAGCCTGGACCGATCGGAAGTGATCGGCACGCGCAGCGCACGAGCCGGGGCCGAAAGTTACAGGTCGGGAAGTATCCGGTCTTGAACGAAACACGGCTTTCGGCCTGCGGCGGCGTGCCGCGCGCCGCGAAACGTCACGAACGCGGCTCTCTGTGGAACGTCTTGTTCACGATCTTCCATTCACCGTCGATCTTGAGCAGCGCCATGTAGTCCACGAAACGGGCATTGGGATACTCGAGCACGATCCTGCCGGTTGCCGCGCTGCCGGCAACGTCGACGTGGTCGATCCAGCGCCGGCGCCGATCCTCGTCCACGGCCGGGCGCCCGGTGAAGCCGGCGATGTAGTCAGCGACGCTGCGCTGACGGAGCTGCCCGCCGTCCACCCAGAACAACATTGCGTCGGCTTGAAAGGCGATACGAATGTGGCTCGGATCGCCGGTGGCGTGGCCGGCGAGGTAGTGATCGAGAGTCTGCCGCACCGCCTGCTCTTCGGGATTCGGGCCCTGGGCGACGCTGGAGGCGCTCACGCCGAGCAAGACGATGCAGAGCCTGACGAGGTGGGACATGAAGCGCTCCTGGAAAGGTGGGCAGCCACAGTGCGCGCGGGAAGACCGGGCGCAAGGTCGCCAATGTCACAACGTAATCGTTCCAGTCTCGATCCCGCGATGCTGGATGAGCCCAACCATATTTCCCACGTGGGCGAGCGGTCTTGAACGAATCGCGGGTCGTCGGCGAGTCATTGTCCGGGCTCTGTTTCCTCGCTGACCGGCAAGCGGCAAAGCCGGGCCCTCGAATCTTCAAGACCGAGATGACAAGGGCCTGCGATGCACCATGCGAAGGGCCTAGGTTAGTGATGAGGAGCCAACCACTCTCGGATCCGCGTCACAACGTTCGGAGCTGCCCCGCCGTAGTTGGACAGGACAATGACCGTGTAGCCCTCCCTCATGAACATGTCCAGGTTCGCACTGATTCCTGCGAACCCACCACTGTGACCTGCGACGCCCGCCTGCTGATCAACCGCGAATCCATAGCCGTAGCCTGGAGATCCAAGTTCCGGCTTAGGGGAGAGCAGGAGTCTGGTGAACTCTTCGCCGACGAGCCGATGTGATTGGAGTGCACGAGCGAAGCGCAGGAGATCCTCAACCGTCGAGTACCCTCCTCCCGCGGGTCCACCGCGGATTACGTGGGAAAAGAGATTGTTGCGGAAGCGGATCCCTGAATCCTTGTACTCTTTCTGATATCCAACCGCGAGATTGGGTGTCACGAGGTCCAGCTCGTACGAATCGGTGGACATCATTCCAGCGGGCTCGAAGATGTTGCGGCGAACGTACTCGAAGTAGTCCTGCCCGCTGACGACCTCGATGACCTTTCCCAGGACGAGCATTCCGGTATTGCTGTACGACCACCGGGTGCCCGGCTCGAAAGCCATGGAGTCGTTCCGCGCGAGCCACATCATTTCGTCCACAGTTCGGAAGCGCGCCCGCGACGCTTCCCTGAACTCGCCAGTGAAGTAGCTGCCGAGACCTGACGTATGCGTGAGCAGGTGCTCGATCCTGATCTTTGCCGCAGCCTCCTTGTTTGGGAAGTCGGGGAGGAATTTCGACAGCGGGTCCTGGAAGGAGAGCTGGCCGCGCTCCACCAGCAGGGCGATTGCCAGGGCCGTGAACATTTTGTTCATGGACCCAAGATTGAATCGAGTGTCGATCCGGTTTGGAACGCCGAACTCCTTGTTCGCTTCACCGTATGCAGCTTGAAAGATCGGCCTGCCGTCATGCGCGACGAGCACGGCGCCGGAGAAGAGGTCCGCCTCGCCGAGCGTATCGAGGTACTTCTTGAGCGCGTCCGCGAGCTCGGCGTCGCTCAATCTGCGATGGCGGGGCGTCCCTTGCGGGGGTACCGCAGGGCGCAATCCGAGACCCGCTATCCGGTGCGGTGAGGCCGCCTCCACCCGTATCAGCAGTGCCGTGTAATCGCCGGTGAGATGCGACCGGTAGCGCGCGACGATAGTGTTCCCCGTGCTGCTCTGGACACCATCGAATGAGAGACCGCGGGTGTGGTCGCGCAGCTCCGCAATGAACTCGAGATGCATCTCCATGGGAAGTTCCTGCATGCCCGGACTGAAGTGCTCCCTCACGTAGCCCTCCGCGGCGGGCCGGTCTCCCGATGTAACGAGCGCGGCAAGTTCTCTCGCGCGAACCTCGCCGGGATGCTGCTGAGCGCTGACAGAGGAGCTCGCGACCAGTGCAAGCGCTTGAGCTGCGATGAAGGAGTTGATCGTGCGCATGAAGGTGGTTGCAGTAGATGAACTGTGAAGACCACCGGTCAGGCCGGTCATTGCGTGCTCGACAGCGCCCGGCCGATCGCCAGTGCCAGGTTGGCGTAACGTCCGAGGCCAGCGAACGGAAAGTCCGGACTCCATTCGTCATGCGGCGTGTGCGCATGGTGCCAGCGGTTCGTCAGGGCCTGCGCTTCCTCACGCGACATGCCTTCGAGCTCGGAACCCGGAAATAGCATGATCGTCGGCACGCCTGCCAGATGGAACGGCCAGTGATCCGACTGCGGTCCGAAGGGGACGTCGCGAGCCGACCATCCGTGGGCTTCAATGACGCGCCGCGCCATTCGGCCGGCCGGCGATGCATCGGCGCCGACGAGCCCCCAGCTCACGGGCGGCGCAGGCGGTGCACCCCCGTCGAGATTGATAACGGCGTGAACGCGACGCAGAGGAATGGGCGGCTCGTGCACGAACCAGTTTGAGCCCAGCAAGCCCTGTTCCTCGGCCGTCATCCAGAGAAATGCTACCGATCGGCCCGGCGGATCCGCGGCGAAGGCGCGAGCGATCTCGAGCAGCATTGAACAGCCCACGGCATTGTCGACGAAGCCGTTCCAGATGGAGTCCGTGCCCGCGGCTTCGCCAAAGCCCACATGATCGTAATGCGCGACGAAGATCACCCATTCGTCGCGCAGCGCCGGTTCGTGCCCCGGTATGTACGCCGCGACGTTGTAGCCGGTGCGCGGCGTCGCCGTGTACGGCAAATGGATGTCGACGTGCCCGAGCTGCCGGGCACGCTCCAACATTCGCCCCGGAGCTGCGTCCGACTCGAGACCGAGCGCACGAATCAGGTCGGGGCCGCCAACGATGCTCGGCAGGTGGCTCTGATTCGAAGGATCGTTCACGCCATCGGGGAGGAAGTAGCGCGTCGGCCCACGCACGATGCGGAGGCGCTCATATGAGGTGCTGTCCGGGATCAGCGTCACTAGGCCAGCAGCGCCTCGCGCTAGCGCTTCTGCCTGGAGCTCCAGATAGCCTGAGTATGGCGGGGAATGCGCGACTATGGCGCCGGCGACGTGGACCCATTCGAGCGCGGCCACGGACCCGGGCGTTCCGCCCGCGTAGAGCAGCCTCCCGGAGAAGTCGCCGAAGGCGCGGCTGCTTCCGCCCGGATGATAGAATGCCGGCGGCCGAAGTGTGTGTGTGCCGGAGACACTGATCAGGACGGACGCTCTGTCCAGATGCACTTCCACGGCGGTGAGCGGCACCGGGATCCGGTAGTCCGCTTGCCCCGGCAGAGGGCGAAGTCCAAGGCCGGCCGCCTGTGTCGTGAGGTAGAGTGCCGCGAGCCGCTCGCCGCGCGACGCCGGGCCGCGTCCCTCGAGCAGGTCGTCGGCCAGGAAGCGGGCGTGCTGCTCGAGCGCCAGCGTGTCGATCGCCTGGGCGCTTGTCGCCGAAAACGTGAGAGCCAGGAACACGAATGCTCCCGCAACGAGCCGCCAGCACATGAGCGCTCCCGGAGGTGGAGTCACAATGCCCCGCGGCCGTTATCCCAGTCTTGAACGATTCGAGGTTTCTGCCTATGGCTCTTGCCGACTTCCGTGGATGAGCCGTTAGCGCCAATGCCACCAAAGGCCGGCCGTAGACTGCAGTCGTCGTCTCGTTCAAGACGCCGGGGGGCTTGCGCCCAAACGTGAGGGAATGACAAACGCAATACGTTCTGCCATCGCAATCCTGATTCTTGGCATAGGAGCTCTCGCTGGCCGGCGCCCCCGCCCAGGGCCCCTGCTACCCGGGGCGCTGTTGGCGCTGGCTGGCATGGGATGCCTCGGCAACCCCACCCAGCCGAGCTTCACCGACGCGGATCTGCGAGTGCTGTACATCGGCAACTCGCTGACATACACGCACGATATGCCGGGGCTGGTGGAAGCTCTCGCACACGCGGACGGTCGGTCTGTCTCGCAAATCGTGATCGCGAAAGCGAACTTCAGCCTGGAGGATCACTGGCAGTCAGGCGTCGCCGGCGAGATTCGCCGGCTCAGGCCGAATGTCATCGTCATGCAACAGGGTCCGTCGTCGCTGGCGACGAGTCGAGCTCATCTCATTTCGTGGGCGAACCAGATCGCCGTCGTGGGGCGCGAGGTGGGAGCAGAGCCGGCGCTGCTGATGGTATGGCCCGAGGCCGCGCGAGAGTTTTCCTTCCCGGACGTCGCCGCCTCCTACGCAGCCGCGGCAGAGGCCGTATCCGGTCGTCTGATTCCCGCGGGTGGAACGTGGCGCAAGGCATGGGGGCTCAACTCCTCGCTCGCCTTCTATGGACCGGACGCATTCCATCCGAGCTATCTCGGCGCGTTAGCCGGCGCTCTTTGCACTTACGCCGTGCTATTCGATGTCGAGCCCGTCGCGATCCCTGAACTGTCGGATGGCGTGGCGGGCGAAGTACTGGAGGTACTGCGAGAAGCCGTCGCGGCCAGCCTGGCGGAGGAATGGCTGTCAGCGCTGGTCCCCACCGTTGAACGTGTAGCACCACGCCTCGCCCTCCAGCACTAACTCGCCGTCCTGGCGGACGACCCGGATCCCGAGCTGGGTAACTGGCTTCGTGGGGTGTACGCCCAGGACGGTCCCCTCGGCGGTGATGGTGTCGCCGATGAAGACCGGAGCGGTGAACTTCCAGTTCTGGCTCAGGAAAACGGTCCCGGGCCCGGGCATGTCCATCGCCACCAGCGCGTGCAGCAGACCAGTGGTCAGTCCACCCTGCACCACCAGCCGCCCGAACTTCGTTCCGGCGGCGAAGTCCTCGTCGAAGTGGAGTGGATTGTAATCCCCCGACAATTCGGCAAACCGACGCACGTGATCCGCCGTCAGCGTCAGGGACCGCGATACCTTCTGTCCGACGTCAGGCCGTGTCACGCCGCCCCCGGTTCGTGCAGTTGTGGTGAATGACAGCTCGATGGATCACCGTGCGTGTGCCAACTGCCATCATGCACCTCCCTGAGGAAGGGTACCATCTGGCAATGCAAGCAACGGTGCCATCCGCTCGCCGTTCCAGGGCCGCGTCCCAGCCCCGCCTCATCGGGCTCGACGTTACATTAGAGGGCGTATGCCAAACAGCAAGGGAACGATAGCCATCCTGACCGGCGGCGGCGACGTACCCGGTCTCAATCCCGCGATCCGGGCGATCACGATCCGCGCGCTGCGGGAAGGATACCGCGTCTTCGGGATCCGTCGCGGCTGGGCGGGACTGGTCGATTACGACCGAGGCTCGAGCGAAGGGAACGCCGAGAACGTACAGGAGCTCTCGGAGGCGATCGTGAACCGTGCCGGTCGCACCGGTGGCACCTTCCTCCACACTTCGCGAACGCGTCCCAGCCACCTGCCGCGTGAACGTATGCCGGCGCATCTCACCGGATACGATCAGCCGGTCAACGATGTGACGCCGGACGTCCTCAGGAATCTCGAGCACCTGGGCGTCGATGTGCTGATCCCCATCGGCGGCGACGACACGCTCAGCTACGCCAAGCGTCTGCACGACGAAGGGGTGCATGTCGTCGCGGTCCCGAAGACGATGGACAACGACGTCTACGGCACCGACTACTGCATCGGCTTCAGCACCTGCGTGACGCGCACCATCGAGCTGACGCATCGGCTGCGCACTTCGGCGGGCTCGCACGAGCGCTTCCTCGTCATCGAGGTGTTCGGTCGTTACGCCGGATTCACCGCTCTGCTCCCGACGATGGCCGGCGCGGCAAATCGCTGCGTCATCCCCGAATACGCGGCCGATGTCGCGCAGCTCACCGAGCTGATGACGTACGACCGCAACCGAAACCCCAGTCGCTACTCCGTCGTGCTCGTATCAGAGGGCGCAAGCCTGACGACGCACGAGGGTATGAGCTTCGAGGGCGATGAGAAGGACATGTTCGGCCATAGGAAGCTGGGCGGAATCGGAGACAAGGTGGCGGCGGCGCTCACCGAGTACTCGCCTCGCTACAACGACGGGCGGCGCATCGATGTCGTTAACCAACGGCTCGGTTATCTCGTCCGCTCCGGCGACCCCGATGCGCTCGATTCGATCGTGCCGATGGCGTTCGGCAACCTCGCGCTCGATCTGATCCTCAGGAAGGAATACGGGCGGCTGGTGGGCGTCCACCGCGGCTTCTACGACAGCGTCCCGATCGAGAGCGTGACGTTGGAAAAGAAGGTGGTGGACGTGTCCAAGTATTACAGCGCGGAACGTCTCCGGCCGATCTACCACTTCGATGGCGCTCCGCTGTTCATCATGACCAGCGATTAGCGCCAGGAACTTCAGGCTGATTCGCGCGCCCTGAAGCTTCGCGGGCTGAGGCCGTACTCTGCGCGGAAAGCATGATTGAAGTGCGACAGGTCGCCGAAGCCCGAGGCAAGGGCGATGTCGATGATCCTGACGTCGTCCATCAACAGTCGTGCTGCGGCGTCACGGAGCCGCATGCGCAGCGTGAACTGGTGCGGTGTCACGCCCGTAACGCGCCGGAACGTGCGCAGAAAGTGGAACGGACTCTGACCCGCCGCCGATGCCAGTCGAGGCAGCGTGAACGGAGCAGCGGGTTGCAGCTGAATGGTTCGAACGATCTCGGTCACACGCGCCACCGCCCGCGGCGATGTCGACGGTGGCCGGGGAGGCGCTTCGGCTGCACGATTGAGAGCAGCCGTCGCCACATCCATTGCCAGCTCCTCCCACGATACGTGCATCGCTCCGGACAACGCCGCACAGGCGCGCGCGATAACGGGCGACAGCGGGCGGATCGGCGCCAGGCGGCCTACTGCAAAGCCGGCGACGGCGCTCGGAGTCCCGAGGTCCTCGAGCGCGCCGTCCAGGTACTCGGGCGCGAAGCGAAATGCGATGCACCGGTCGCCGGCGGCGTGCTCATGACCGCACTCGAAGAACGCGCCCGGGTTCCCCAGAAAGAGCGACCCGGGCGTCATCAGGTGGGAGCCGAGCGACGAGCGGTACTGGAATGTTCCGGCTGTTACGATGGCGACAGCCGCGGCCGTGTGCTGCTCCTCGAATGGCCGATCGCCGGGGCCCAGCGTACAGATGATGTCCGACACCGACCAGCCGTCGCCGTGCCCAAGGGGTGTCGCTGACGTCCGGCCGGGCTTCCCACCGACCGCTCGCTCGACCAGCGCGTCTTCAAGCTTGCTAGCAATTTTCCCCAAGACCGTGCTTGGCGCGCGACTTACCATTCGCAGAGCATCCGCCGAACGTAGATGCCAACTCCCGGCGAGTACGACCGGGCCCGTTGCCGTACGTCAGGACCGCAGACCCAGGAGGACGACATGAGCAGCACCTCTACCACAAAGGCACCCACACACACCCCAACACTCTCCAACCCCGCGCTGGCTGCACGGATCGTGAAAGAGGGCTACGGCCCCGGTGCCTGGCACGGACCCGACCTCCAGACGGCGCTGGCCGATGTCACTCCGCAACAGGCGTTCTGGCGGCCGGGTCCGGGCCGTCACAACATTGCCGAGATCGCCATACACCACGCCTGGTACGTCCGTTCCGTGGTCGAGAAGCTGAGCGGAGACCCGGGCGAGCCATTCCCCCTCGAGGGGTCGGACTGGTTCGAGCTGTCTGACGAGCAGGTGATCCCCTGGCGCGAGATCATGCGCATAGTGGACGGGGAGCACGGGCGTCTCGCGACGATCGTGTCCGGTGCCGGCGGCAGCTCGAACCGATCGACGCTTGCCGAAGCCGAGCAGTTCGACCTGATACTCGGCATCACCTGCCATGCCATCTACCATGCCGGACAGGTACAGCTGATCAAGAGGCTGGGTGCAATGTGATCCGGAAGCGGGAAGGCGTGGCGTAGTACTACTCGCTCCAGGCTGCATTGCCCGCGCCAAGCATGGTCGTCTTCGCCCGCCAGCCACCTTTCGTTTCGGCCGCCACGGCAATGCCGGCGCCGCTTGCACCAAGCTGCGCCAGCAGCGCGCCAGTCCCGGACCAGATCGAGCTGCGACCAGCGGACGGCAAGCCGCCGGTCGCACACCCGTAATTCGCCAACGCCACCGTCATGCCGTGCTGCATGGCGTACGAACGGAGCTTCGCCACGTCACCTTCGATGTCGTCCGGTATCACGAACATGCTGGCCAGATAGCTGTTGGCGCCTCGGGCGGATGCCTGCTGTGCATGCGTCGCTCGTCCGATGTCGGCGCAGATCGCCACGGCCGCGACGTTGCCACCAACCAGTATGAGCGGGTTCATGTCGCCGGCCTGGAACACCTTCGTTTCGTCCGGAGGCACGATGCCACTGGAGCTGGCGCTGGCCGGGAAGGCGCCGAGGTAATGCTTCGTGTAGATCGCCGTCGTGCCGTCTGGGCGAAGTATCAGCGCGGCGATGTGTAGCCGCGCTCCTGCGCGAATGGGCGCGCCCACGATCAACGTTATCGAGGCCAACGAGGACAACTGGAGCAGCGGCGTGATTCTTGGATCATCCGCCGAGAATGCCAGATCGCTCGCCAGGTTGAGCTCGTAGCCGGTGAGCGACAGCTCGGGAAAGAGGAGGATCTGCGCGCCCTCCGCTGCGGCCATCCGCGCTAGGCGAACGTGCTGTTTGACGTTCGCGCTCACGTCGCCGTCGACCGGGCACGTCTGAGCGACAGCGATCGAGCGCGGCTGACGCCGCGCCGTGACGCTATACGTCGGGCCGCCCTGCAATATCCTCATCCCATAGCTCAGGACGCTCGCGAATGAAGCGGGCCATGAGCGCAATGCAGTCCGGGTCATTCACCAGGAGCACGTCGACCCCGTGACGCCGCAGAAAGTCGATGTTACCAGGGAAGTTGCGGTTCTCACCGATCACGACTCGGGAGATCCCAAACTGCACGATGGTGCCCGAGCACATCATGCACGGGCTGAGCGTCGTGTACATCGTCACGGCGTCGTAGCGGTTGCGGCGCCCCGCGCGCCGCAGGCAGTCCATCTCGCCGTGCGCGGTCGGATCATCGTTCTGGACTCGCTGGTTGTGGCCGCGGGCAATGATCTGGCCGTGCTCAACCATTAGCGCGCCGATCGGCAGCCCACCTTCCTCGTACGACTTCACGGCCTGCTCGTAGGCGGCCCGAAGGTGGTACGCATCATCGGCGTGTTTCGCGATCGCGGCGTTCATCTTCCTCCTGTCCGAATTCTCGCGGCCCCCTTCCCGACAGCACTAACCGAGGAAACGGTGAGGGTGAAGAAATAAGGACACGGGCTGGTACATGCCAGGAAGAGAAACTCTTTCAGCTTTCTTTTATCTCTGCCTCTCTGCGGTCAAAGCGCCCCAGACCAACCACGCACTCCACGTCTTCTGGAACTCCAACGCTACGGGCATCGAACCTGCTCCTCCCAGCTCTTCGCCGCACCATAGCCATCCAGAAACGGCAGCACGGCGGCGGTCAACGCTGGTGAGAGGAAGACGTCGTAGTGCGTAAGGTTCGGCAGGATGGCCAGCCTGTTCTGCGACAGGTGCTCGCGCATCCATCCCGCGTCTCGCAGGCCGCCGCCGAGCAGCTTGTAGAATTGAACCACGTGCTCGGGACGATACATGTCGCCGTCTCCGAACACGAGCATTACCGGCATACGCAGCTTCTTCACGTCCTCCGACCAGTCGTACGGCCTCCTCATCAGCTCTCCCATCCGGTCGAGAAGCCTGGGAAAATCCTCCGGCTTCGGAGCGACCGACACGTACGACTGATACATGGGCGTCTCCTTCATCTGCTCGGCCATTGCCGCGCCCACCTGCGCCTGCATCGGCAGCATCTCGGGATGGAAACCATCCTGCGCGAAGCCGGCCGATACGAGCACCAGCCGTCGCACCAGGGAAGGGTGCTGCACGGCCAGCCGGAACGCGGCGCCTCCGCCGAATGAGTAGCCGACGGCGTCCACCTGCTTGTAGCCAAGCCGCTTCAGCAGCGTGGCCAGGTCGTCACCTATGTCGATCAGGTTTATCGGGCGGTCGCCGAGCGCGGTGCGTCCGTGCCCGTGCAGATCGACCGCGATCACCTGCCGACGCTCGGCGAGCGCCGGGAGCACCGGGCCGAACATGGCGATCGAGCCGAGTCCGCCATGCAGGAGCAGCAGCGGCTCGCCGTGGCCGTGGATCTCGTAGTAGTAGTTGACGCCGTTGGCTTCGATATAGCCGCTGGAGCCGGGGGCGGGTCTGGGGGAAGGTTGCGCGGTCATTCCGGGAGCCGCTTCCTGTGCACTAACGTTTGTTGGCGGACCGATTGTCACCGTCGCGGCGAGGAGACAGAGCGCGAGAGCCGCGCGCGCTCCGGGAACGCGACGCCCGAAAAGCCTGGGACTGTTGAACGTGGAAATCTGCATGCGACGCGACCTCGCGTGAACGGTTCTTCGGCGTGTGCCGAAACGGATACGATCGTCGGAGCCTCCACCCAGTGGTCGAAGGATGCGAGGGGGGATCGACACTGGGGGGCATGAAGCGCCGCACCCGCGCCGCGTGGCAAAGGCAACGGTTCCGGGGGGGATTGACTTTCGGTAAGCATACACTTACCGTAAGTCATGACTTACGGTCCAGCAGGTTTGAGTGCACTTGGTGACCCCACGAGGCAGGCGATCTTCGCGCACCTGGCCGACCAGCCGAAATCGGTCGGCGAGCTCGCACGTTTGCTCCCCGTCAGCCGACCCGCTGTTTCTCAGCACCTGAAGGTGCTGAAGGACGCCGGACTCGTGATCGACCAGCCCGCAGGCAACCGTCGCATCTATCACCTCGACCCGGACGGGGTCGGCGCGCTGCGCGCTTACCTCGACCAATTCTGGCAACGCGCGCTGTCGGCTTTCCGGGTGGCCGTCGAGCAATCGGAGGAGGACGGCTCATGAGCAAACTGGCAGTAGACACATCGATTGCGACATCGATCGTCGTTGGAGCGCCGATCGACCGCGCCTTCTCGGTGTTTACCAATGAGATCGGAAGTTGGTGGCCATCCGGGCACCACATCCTCAAGGTGAAGCTCGCCGAGATGGTGTTCGAGCCCCGAGTAGGCGGACACGTATACGACCGCGGCGTGGATGAGAGTGAGAGCCGCTGGGCGCGTGTACTGGTCTACGAGCCACCGAACCGGATCGTGATCAGCTGGGATATCAGTCCCCAGTGGCAGATCGAGACCGATCTCGAGAAGACCAGCGAAATCGAGGTGCGCTTCGTCGCCGAGTCGCCCAACCGCACGCGGGTCGAGCTCGAGCACCGCAATCTCGAACGCCACGGCCAGGACTGGGAGCAGATGCGCGATGCCGTCCGCTCGAATGGCGGATGGTCGCACAGCCTTCGCGCATTCGCCGAGCGCCTCGAGCGCTGAGCCTTGCGACTGGAGGATGCGCGGATCGCTCCTGATCCATCGGTTTCGGACTCATGGGTCCACCCGGCTCCAGCTACAACAGGCGAACCGTTCCTCTCGTGCCGTCGACTTCCACGAGCTGCCCGTCGCGCAGCCTCGTCACGGCCCGGTCGATGCCCACCACGCACGGCTTCCCGTACTCTCGAGCCACCACCGCGCCGTGCTGGAGGACGCCTCCCACCTCCAGCACGATGGCGGCCGCGTTCATGAACAACGGCGTCCAGCCAGGATCGGTAACGTACGCAACGAGCACGTCGCCCTTCTCCACCGGCTTCTCGTCGGCCCTGTGCAGCACCTTCACGCGCCCGGTCACCACGCCCGCCGAAACGGGCATCCCGCTGAGCAGGCCGGGCGTATCCTTTTTTGGAGGCGGCCGCAGAATTCGACCGCGCGAATCGATCACCGGCGGAAACGACCTGACGTGCGCGCGCAGCTTCCTCAGGAAGCGGGTTCGCTCCTCGCGGAGTGCCCTCAGATCGAGCGTGCTGTCCTCGGACGCTGTCCGCAGATCGTCGAAGGTGAGGTCGAAGACATGCTCGGCCGCATCGAGTCGGCCCTGCTCGGTCAGGAGTTCGCCTTGCCTCAGCGCTCGCCTGCGCAGAGCGTAGTTGCCGAGCACGATCAACTGCTTGGGCGTGTCCCGGGTGCCGGCGAACAGCTCGTTGAGGCGGTGGATCCGTCGCAGCAGTGCACGTCGAAGCGGGCCCGACCGGCGCATGAGCTCCTCGTACGCCTCCTGCCGCTCCTCGATGTGGCGCTGGTGCGCGGCCTCGGGATCGAAGCCGCCGTCGATCGCCATGAATGACATCTGCCGAAGCGCCAGCAGCGGATCGTCCGCATAGCGCGGACTGGCCAGGTCCATCTCCATCGGACCGCGGCAGCCGAACCTCGTGACGAACTCGTCCCACGCGCTCAGGAACTCCGCTGACAATGCTCGGCGCTGTACCTTCGCGACAAGTCGGCCGAGGTCCTCGAACTCCGAACGATCCAGCATTCCTGCCAGTCGATGCAGCGCAATTCCCATCTCGACCACGACGTCGCCCTTCACGCCCCGCCTCAGCTTGTCCGCAAGCTCTCTCGCCTCCACAGACTTACGGCGGATGACGAGCTCCGGAGAGAGTATTCCGACGACGAGCACGGCCATCAGGCCGTCGAATACTCTCACGAGGCGGACCGAGTAGCCGCGCTGAACCTCGTCAAGGGGGAGACCGTCGTCGACCGCTGCGCGCATTTCCGCGTCCAGAGCGTCGACCTGTTGCAGGTATCTCCTGTATTGACTCTCCGGAGACGCAATGGTCCGCAGCGTATTCCATAGAAAGCCGCGCGACCTCCATAGCATGCGGACAGCGACGAAAGGCAACCGGAAGCTGATCCATGGCGGCCTTACGAGAGCCCGGTACTCCTTCGCATCGACGACCGAAATAATCTCCGCCATTAACGCATCGCTCGGCGCACTGCTCTTCGACAGCATGCTGGGGCTCGCCAGCCACATGAGGTTGGTGGTGTTCATGTACATCCGGGCGCCGGCAAAGAAGAATAGCGTCTGCTCCGGAGGAACATCGCGCTTGAAGGGACCGACCCAGTACTCCAGCACGGCCGAGAACATTCTCTCCATGTTGTCCAGCCCGAGCGGCGAGATCGGCTCGTTGGTCGTCATGCCCTTGGACAGCGCAGCGTCCGCGTACAGCCGCCTGCGCTCTCCCGGCGGCGTGACCATTTCGGGTGGCAGCGGTACGTAACGGGTGACGGGTCGCGCCTGAAGGATGTGCAGCTTGCCCTCGGCGTACGCCCATTCGATGTCCACCGGCGCGTCGTACAGCATCTCGATGCGGCACGTCACATCGCACAGCTCGCGAAGCTGCGCATCCGTCAGTGCACGGTCCGCCGCGCGGTAGTCGCGCCGCTCTGCCGTTCCGTCATGGCGATCGAGCCAGACGGACAGGCGCTTGTCGCCGCGCGTCTCCTCAACCACCTCCCGCCGGACCCTGTTCACCACGAAATGGTCCGGAGTTACCCTGCCGTCGACGACCGAGGTGCCGAGCCCCCAGTTGGCGTCGAACACGGCCTCGTCGTAATCGTTCGTGAGCGGATTGATCGAGAAGCCGATGCCGGCTGTTTCGCTGTCGATCTGCCGCTGCACGATAGCTGCGAAGCGAGGCGACGACAGGTCGAATCCGCGCTCCTTCCTGTAGCTGAACACGCGTATGTCCAGGCTCGACGAGAAACAGTGACGTATCGCCTGCTCCAACTGGTCGGCACGAACGCCGAGGCGGGTTTCGTAGATCCCGGCGAAGGAGGCTGATGCGAGGTCTTCTTCGGGCGACGACGAACGGACGGCGAAGCGCGCCTCGCCGTTTCGAGCCACCAGCTGGTGGAGCAGATCATCGAGCGCGTCGCCCTGAGCGACCGTCAGCGGAAGAGCGCCGGCGAGCTCCCTAAGCTCGCTGCAAAGGGGCGGCCATGCATCGGGAGTCGCTTGGATCAAACGGGTCCAAAGCGGCCAGTCTTCCATCGCGCCAAACCATGGCGCGAAGAAGCTGCTCGTGAGTACGACGCCAGCTGGAACGGGCAAGCCAGCGTCGCTCATGCGAATCAGCGAAGCCGCCTTGGTCCCCACGTCGACGCGGTGCGACTGCGCCGTCCCGGGAAACGGAAGGATCAGAGGTGTGCCCAAGAGCGCGCTCGAGCCTAGCGCACCGTCGCCCGCGCCCGCATCCCAGCGTTCGTCGTCTCGAGCCTCCTCAGCAGCCGCCGAAAGCTAGCGTCTGAACGCAGACGATCGAACACCGGACTCCGGCGCAGTTCCTCCACGTCGCGCCAGCCCCGCTCCACGCCTAGCTCGAGCGCGCGGACCGCCTCTCCACTGGCGCCGCGAAGCGCGTAAACTTGCCCGAGCTCTACCGCCGGCAGGAAGTCATCTCTCCCTTGGGCCAGCCGTGTCCGTGTCGTCTGCTCCACCGCCCGCAGCAGCGAATCCGCACGAGCGGTTTCCCCGGTCTCGAGGTACACTGCCGCCAGTCCGATCCTGGCGCCGTTTCGGCCCTGGGCGCGGGTGCCGCGCTCCAGGTAGGGGCGCGCTTCCTCATACCGGCGCCACAGCAGCAGCGCTTGCCCAATGTACTCGCCGGTGTATGGGTCCTCGCCGGGATCGAGGGCGCGCGCCAGACTGAGCGCGGGCCCGGCGCGGGCGGAGTCCCCAAGCAGCAAATACCAGCGAGCGGCAACGGCGTGCGCAACCCACCGGTCGGAAAAGCGCGACGTGTACACCTCGATTGCGCGAAACGCATTCGCCGTGTCGCCGAGAGCAACGAGGTTGGCCGCGGAGTACGTGTACCACACGGGGTTGAGCGGATCCATAGCGATGAGGCGACGCGTGTACAACTGAGCCTGATCGAGCTCGCCCTTCTGGTAATGGAGCGACTGGATCGCGTTCACCACAGAAGGGCTGCCGGGATCGAGCTCGATCGCTCGCTGAAGGTACGGGAGCGCCTCGCCCCGGCGACCCTCGTACATGTAGCGCAGCGCGAGCGCGGCGTGGCCGGCGCCGAGATTGGGATCGATGGCGATGGCGCGGCGTGCGGCCGCATCGGCGGAGTCGCCCCACTGGTTGCCGTCACCCTGGCGCGCCTTGATCCAGTACACGAACGCCAGGGTGGCCCACGCGCTCGCAAAGTTCGGATCGAGCGCTACGGCCTGGCGGAGTAGACGCATGGGCATTTCGTTCGATTCAGGCACGGCCCTGAAGCGCTCGGCTCCCCTCAGATACAGATCGTAGGCTTCGGGGCTCCGGGTTCCGCCCGCTGCCATGCGCGAGCGCACATCTGGAGAGATCCGGCCGTGCAGCGCCCGTGCGATCTGTTCCGCTATCTCGGCCTGCACCGCGAACACGTCCGCCACCTCGCGGTCATACGTCTCCGCCCAGAGTTGCCGCTCGTTCCCGGCGTCGACAAGCGAGGCGGATATGCGAATGCGATTCCCTTGCCTCTGCACGCTCCCCATCACGAGCGCACTCGCACCCGTCAGGCGCGCGATTTCACGCGACGACGCGCCGTAGTCTCCATGACGCAGCGTCGAGGCCCGGCCGATCACGGTCAGGTCATCCACCTTCCCGAGGGCGGTGAGTATCTCGTTGGCGATGGCGTCGCCGAGGTATGCGTTGTCAGGATCGCTGCTCAGGTTCTGGAACGGCAGCACGGCGACAGCGCGCGGTGCGGCCTCGGGAAGCACGCCGCCTTCGCTCCAAGAGTGGTTCTCGTCGCCGAGCTGGAGTGCTGCAATTGTCGCGAGAACCACTGCGCCCGCCGCACCGGCAATCATTGCCGCACGACGAGTGGGCGACGACCTCGCTGGACGCGCAGCCGGTGACAGTGCGGCTTGCGAGATTACAATCGCGGCAGGCTCGGTCACCGACGGGGGCGCCGGCGGCGGTGGGTGGCTGTCCGCCCGCCGACGCACCGTCTCGGCGAGCGCGACTGTCTCGGGTGCCGGCTCCGACCCAAACTCCTCGCGCAGCCGCTGGCAGAAGTCGGCGTAGGCACGCAGCGCGCCTGCCTTGTCGCCGGCGCGGTCGAGGAGCACCAGGTACCGCCGCAGCGCAGCCTCGTCGTCGACCGACAGCTCCATGGCCCGGCGTCCCGCCCTAATAGCGTCGGCCGGCTGTACGGCGTGCGCGGCCACCCGCCATGCGGCGTCTGCCGCGCACCTCCGCAGACACGCTCTTTCTGACTCCAGCCACTGCTCGAACTCGCGCTCTTCAGACAGGAAGAAGCCGAGCAGCAGGTCGCCACGGTAGTGCTCCAGCGCCTCGGCCGGCTCGCCGCGCGACAGGGCATCCGCGAAATCGACAGCGTCGCAGCGAAGTCGGTCGAACGCGAGGCCCAGCTCCTCGTCGCCGCGGCTCAGCAGCACGTCCCTGCCAAGCGCCTGCCGCAGGAAGTGCACGGCCCTGTTCAACGCGCCACGGCCGTGGGACGCGTCCAGCTCCGGCCAGAAAAGGCCCAGTAGCGTATCGCGCCGATGAAACCGCCGGGGCGTCGCCACGGCGAGATATGAAAGGAGCGCGAGGCGCTTTGGCTGAGACAGGACCGCGCGGAGCTCGTGCCCCTCCGCGTCGTGCAAGTCGACACCACCCAGGACGCGGAACTCGATCATTGCTACAGCATGTCTCCCGGCCATGACTTGGAACTGACCTCGCGGGTCAGGCGCGCGCCAGTCGCGGGGGAGCCACGCGCTTCAACCTCCACGCTACACGCGCGTCGAGCCAGCCGCAATTCTCCTCGTGCGCGGACCTGTCCGGCAGAGGAGGTCGTCCCGTGTCACCTTCCCCGCGCAAACTCCGGCGCTTTCTGGTGCTTGCGGCCGCCGCCATCACTGGCTGCAGTCCGCTGACGAGCAGACCGCCCGGCCCAGTCGCCAGCCCCGACCGGTTCGCGCTGCCATCCGGCAGCGGGTTCCACGTTCTGCATCCCTACCTCGACCAACGGATCCGCGTGATCGAGGCACGATCCGAAAGGTTCCATGCCGCCCTGGACGAACTGCGTCGCGGGGATCTCGTCGTCTACGTGGCAACGCCGGGGCTGTTGGCGCACTTGCCGCTCAACCAGCTGCTGGTCAGCCGGAACATGCGGCAGCGCCTGGGCGAGTTCCGCGTCATTCCGGACGAGGCCACCGGGACGGTCGATACGCTGCTCGTCGTCGTCGACTTGGAGCGGATCGCTCAGCTCGCGCACAGGCCGCTCCTGGACTCGCGGTCACGGTTCAGCGCGCGGCTCGACCGGCTCACCGATGCAATCCTGATCCATGAGATCTGGGGCCACCTGGTTCCGGTGGCCACGGCGGGCAACAGCGCCGCGACCTGCGCCGATCCGGCACCGGGGCAGCCGGACCTGGAGTCATGCGTGATGCGAAGGGAGAACGATCTGCGCGCCGAGCTGGGGTGGGAGATCCGGCGGGCGTACTCGTTCGGACGTTGAAAACGCGCGGAAAGGGGAACGCGCCGCTGTTCTTCATCTAACCCAGAAATCCAGCTCCCGCTTTGCCGCCCCCTTCAACCGGCTGTCCTGCCACTTGTCCTCTACGTTCAGGTACCCCGACGGTCCCTTCCCCTTGGACTGAAGGTCGCTGACGTAGGCCAGCCAGCGGTAGTGGTGGTACACGGACAGGATGTGCGCCGCGTAGTGACGGGCGAGCTGCTCGTTGCCGCGGACTATGACGAAGTTCTCGTCGTTCTTGCCGCTCGCGCCCAGGGAAAAGTTGTGGCTGCCGGTGATGACCACCGGATCGGTGAACGGGTCGACGACGATCAGCTTCGAGTGGACGATGGCGAAACCGATCACGCCGCCGGAGCCCGTGATGAACTCGCTGCGCGTGACCGTAGCTGCCCAATTGGCGAAGGGTGCCTTGATTCCCTTTGGCTGCACGACGTCGAGCTCTACCCTGGACTTCTGTGTGTCGCCGATCACGGTCACGTCTACGGCACTTTCGTCATCAGTGGCATCTGGCGGGAGCGTGCTCACCACGCCCTTGAGGTAGAGCCTGGGGCGCAACTTCTGAAGCTTACGCACGGTGGCGAGCGTGGCGCTGCCGCCAGGCTGGAACATCAGAAAGAGAATTCCTTCGCTGGCGCTCTCGAGCACGTCGTCGATGGCGGCGAGGTCCACGCGCTGGCGGGCACGGGTGAACCAGATGTCCACCTCGCTCTTTCTGGTCGTCAAGTTCCGGAGGGCGCTATTGGAGGTGGCGAGGGACGCCGGGTGCGAGCCGCCGGCATCGCGGAGCATCGTCCACTGCGCCATGTACTCCTCGGCGACGCCTCGATTCTTCACGAAGAGACCGTTGTTTACCTGCGTGCAGAGTCCCGTCGTCGTCCAGTTCGTGCTGCCCGTCCACACCGCGTTCGGTTTGCGCTTCGTGTCGGTGACGACGAGGAACTTGTTGTGGGCAAGCGCCCCGGGAGACACGAAGCGGTCGAAGACCTCGACGTTTGCGGCGCGCAGCGCCTTTCGAGCCTTTGAGTTCTGATCGCGCTTTCGCGCATCGGACGCGCTCTCTCCCGACTTCGCCTGGATCGAACCGTTGGCGAGCACTACGTGCGCGCGCGCGCCAAGTGCGGCGAGGGCGTGTACGAGCTCTTCATCCTCCAGCTCGTAGAGCGCGCCGAACACGTGCTGCTTCCCCTTCCTGGCGGACGCGAGCAACTCGAGCATCCGCGTGCGCAGCTCACCGCTCAGGAATCGACGGATCGGCAGCTCGTGATCCGACAGGCTCTTCTTGAAGAGCGCCAGCGCCTGCTTGCGTGTGGAGAGTCCGTGCTTTTTCCGCAGACCCTCCAGGTAGCGCGACATGAACTGCGAGATGACCAGCCCGCGGTTGAAGTAGGAGTAGTAGCCGTCGCGCCCTCCGCCACCGAGATTCGTCCACGGAGTCCAGCGACTCCGCTCGGTCACCAGCTCGCGCAGCGTTCCTCCCGTGCGGACCATGGGGCAGACGCGGTAACGCACGCGGTCGCCGAGGTTGGCCGAGTAGTCCGCCCACCAGAAACGCTGAAAGGGCCACGCGGTCGAGGGGCGATACTCCCCTTCCCTCGGCTCGTCGTCCTCGAAACCCATCCGGTTGGCGAGCGTCGTGCGCTGGACGCTGCCGTCGTCGAGCTTCTGCTCGCGCTCCACAGCGAAGCCGAGGCAGTCGGCGATGCGCTTCAGGATGCGCCAGAAGACGACGGCGTCATCACAGTTTGCAATCAGTCGGACCTCGACGGGCATGGCGACTCCGTTTGTGGCTGTGCGATCAACGACAAGGTCCGACGCTTCGCTTTGCGGGCGTTTCCTGGATGATCAGGGTGAGAGCGTCATTCGGCTCACACCGCGTGCGTCCTGAACCCGCTCGCGCATGGACGCGAGTGACGACGCCGCGCCAGAGAGGTACGCAATCACGAATTGTTCGTCGCGAATGGACGATACGCGTCCACCCGGCCACGCGAAAGAGTGTCGAGCGCTCGCCGCTGGCTCCGCGCGACGCCGAGCTCCACAGCTGACACGCCGTGGGGGGGGCGGTTCTCCGGGAGCACCGGCTGGGGCGGTACCACAGGCTTGGCGAAGCCGTGCTGAAGGCGGTGCTCAGGGATTCGACAGCAAAGGCATGGCCTCCGATGGAGTGCTGCCGGTGAGCACGATGATGGCGTCGTATGCATGGAACAGGCGGTCCTGGATCGGCGTGAGAGCCTGCTGCTGCCGCGCCAGATACGCTCGTCTCACCGACCGCATGTCGAAAACCGCCCAGCCAGGGATCCTCGAGCCGGGCGAGATAAGCGAGGCCCTCGATGCGGCCGCGGCCATCGGCGACGACTGGCTCCAGCGTGCGGGACGCGGAGTCGCCGTTCCCGAGACGTTCACGCACGGCACGTCGGAGCAGCGGATGCGCTGGTTCATGCGCGGCTTTCGTGCCGGACGTGCCGGCGACTGCGACACCTTAGCGGCGCGCGATCTCTGAGGGCTCTGGCGCGTCAAGAATGTGCTCGTCGGGGAATGCACAGGCTGACGCCGACTCAGCTACGCACGGGTTGCGACCGTCAACCGATACTGGTTCTCGATCACCGCAGTACCGTCTGTTGCTCGATTGTATCTCGCGAACACGCTTTTGAGATCCTCGCGAAGATCCTCGCCGGCATCCGCATCGAGCGATTCGGCCGCCCGCACCGTCGGTCCAAAGTAGTTCGTGAACACATCCACGGCGTGATCGAGCGAGCGGTAGTATTGGAGCGCCGTACGCTCTTCGCTCCACATCGATTGGACTCCGGAGCCAAGCAGCTCCTCGAGCCCCTCATCAGTGCCCCATCGAAGCGGCGGCTTCACTCCAGGTGGAGGAGGCGCATACTTCGCATTCAGAGCAAAGAAGTCACCGCTCCAGCCTTCAGGTATCGGTGTGGCCAGGCCGATCGCACCGCCAGAACGGCAAACGCGGAGGACCTCCTTTGCCGCCTTCTCCTGGTCCGGTGCGAACTGGACGCCGTACACCGAGAGTACCTGATCGAAGTGATCATCCTCGAACGGAAGGTCCTGAGCATCCGCGACCCGGAAGTCCACGTCCAGTCCTGACGCCGCGGCCCGGGCTTGCGCTCTTTCAATCAGAGCGGGTACGTAGTCGATTCCCGTGACCTTACAGTATCTTCGCGCGGCAACCAGGGCGGCCGTACCACTGCCACATGCTACATCGAGCACGTTATCGGTCGGTCCGGGATCGGCCGCATCGCAAAGAGCTTCCGCCATGACCACGTTCTGGCGGGAGATCTCGTGAAAGTCACCCTTCGCCCACGTCGCTCGCTGACGATTTGTGATATTCTTGTAATCGATCCTCGCCGTCTTTTCTGTCACCGTTGTCCTCCTTGTGCGGGCACGAACAGTTTGTCGTCTGACACGGACGCGGCAGGATCCCCATCCAGCGCCCGCTGCTCGGGCCATTACCGACTGCAAGCTCTGCGCTCGGACTCATCCAGCTGGTTGTCATCTTCACGACACATGGCTGCACAGTGATAGTTCACCTGCTCGACGGCACATACGAGTTGTTCCGGCACTTCTACGGGCTGCGTCGCTTCACCAAGGGCGAGGACCCGCCGTTCGGCGCGGTAGTTGGCGTGTTGCAGACCGTGCTCCAGATGATCGAAGCGGGCGCAACGCACTTCGGCGTCGCTACCGATCACGTCATCGAATCATTCCGCAACGATCTGTGGCCGGGCTACAAGACGGGGGAAGGCATTGAGCCGGCGCTGCTCGCCCAGTTTCACCCTCTGGAGGATGCGCTTGCCGCGATGGGCGTGACCGTGTGGGCCATGGTCGAGCTGGAGGCGGACGACGCGCTGGCGTCCGCCGCGCGCCTCGCCGCTGAAGATCTCAGTGTGCAGAAGGTGTGCATCTGGACGCCGGACAAGGATCTCGCGCAATGCGTCCGCGGCGACCGCGTGGTGCAGGTTATCCACAAAGGAAACCAGATCCGCAACGAGCAGGGGGTGCGCGACAAGTTCGGCGTGCAACCGGCGCTGATCTCCGATTATCTTGCGCTCGTCGGCGACGCCGCCGACGGCTACCCCGGTATCAGCGGGATCGGTACGCGCACCGCCGCCAGTCTGCTCAACCGCTACGGACCGATAGAGGACTTTCCGGTCGACGTGCTCGGTGCCAATCGCGAGCTCGCGCTGCTGTTCAAGACGCTGGCGACGCTGCGCGACGACGCGCCGCTGTTCACGGATGTCGGTGAGCTGGCGTGGCGGGGACCCACGAGCAGCTTTGCCGCGCTCGCCGAGAAGCTGGAGAAGCCGCGTCTGCTCGAGCGCGCGTTGGCCGTCAGTTGACCGCACTCCCCTTTCCCAGCGCAGCGACTCGCGAACCCTGCGTCAGTCGCGGGTGGCTATCAACGCCCGCCAGCGAGCGCGGAGATCGGTTGGTGCGTTGGAGTCTTCAATAATGATCTCCTCGCCCCGCGCATTCCGAGCCAGCCTCAATCCGATGGACGGCAACACTTCGTCGAACGCGCTGAGTTGACAGCGCGACGCGTCGCATTAATATAAGTGTCGAATTATACAAGTACGCACTCATGGGAGGATGAGATGAACTTTGATGTCGATGCCTACCTCGGCGCAGTCTCCCGGTCGGTGTCCGAGCTGGAGTACGACGGAAAGCCTGCCCGAGCAATCACGCTCACGCGAACATTCAAGACGTCGGTGGCGGATCTGTGGGATGCCGTCACGAACAGCGAACGCCTGCCGCGCTGGTTCCTCCCGGTCAGCGGAGAGCTGAAGCTTGGCGGCCGGTATCAACTGGAGGGCAACGCCGGCGGGACGATCACGAAGTGCGATCCGCCGCACCTGCTCTTTCTAACCTGGGAGTTTGGAGGCCAGGTGAGCTGGGTGGAGGTCCGGCTGGGTGCCGAGAACGACGCGCGATCCAGATTGGCGCTTACCCATATCGCTCCCGCGGACGAGTACTGGGAAAAGTATGGACCCGGCGCGGGGGGCGTCGGCTGGGATCTGGGACTGGTGGGGCTTGCACTTCACATTGCCGGGATCGCGGAACCGTTGGATGAGACCGCCTTTTTCGCTTCGCCGGAAGGCGGGTCTTTCATTGCCGCCAGCAGCGAGGACTGGGGACGGGCCGCCGTCGCCGCGGGGACGGATCCGGAGCAGGCGAGTGCCGCCGTGAAGCAAACGACGGATTTCTATATGGGCGTCGCTTCCGAGGAGGCCTGATTGCACGCCTTTGATGTCCTGGGCGATCCCGTCCGCCGAAGGATTCTGGAGCTTCTCGCCGGGGGCGAGCATCGCTCCGGCGAGATCGTCGAAGTCATCCAGAGGGAGTTCGGTATTACACAGGCGGCCGTCTCCCAGCACCTTCGGGTGCTGCGCGAGAATGGCTTCGCCCAGGTACGCATAGATGGGCCGCGTCGCATCTACACCGTTGATGCCCAGCCATTACAGGAAGTGGACGCATGGCTCAGCCGCTTCCGATCCTTTTGGGAGCCGAAGCTGAGTGCTCTGGAAACGGAAATCGCGCGAGGGAAGAGGAAGCGAAAAAGCGATTAGTCCCAGTGCACCTTGAATGGGGCGCGTCGGATCATCACACCGTTGGAGGCGAACTCCCGGTGCGTGCAGGATCACTACCAGCCTGATCGATCCTGGAGACGGCACCAATGGAGCGGTGAGCGGTTGACCAGAGAAGGACATCAGGAGCGAGTACCTGCCGTTCGTGTCCACCCGAAGTTCTCGTAGCACCATCCGGCTGTCATCGCGGCGATCAGGATCGACGGCAGGGTGAGCAGTCCCGGGAGCAGGGCGCTGCTCGGAGGTACGGGACTCAGCGCGAGCCACTTGGCTGACTGCATGCTGACGATCAGCCACCACGCTATGCCCGCTATGGCGCCTGTCTTGAGGCCCGGTCCATAGTGAGCGCGGAGCGCAGCGTAGAGCCACGTCGCCCAGAAAGCGGCGGCAAGGTTGGCCGCAAACATGAAGATCTGAAGATTGCCGCCCGGTGCGCGGTTACCACGCAAGAGCGCGGTTGTAAGCTCGCTGCCGGCGATCCCCAGCAAGAGAATCGAAAGCAGGGTCCACACGAGCCCAGCGATCAAGCCACCTACAGCGACCTTACTCCAGGCGATTCTGTTCACAGGGTTCCTCGGCGGGGCGCCCTGAACGCCTAACGTCGCTCGAGCTCAGCTGCGACACTCCACGACAGAGTGCCGTCCGGAGGGCGAACGGTTGCAGCTGTCCGGGCAGAGTTCAGACCCTTAGCGAGCCACGGAACGCCCTGGCGGCATAGTAAGAGGGCGCACTGTTGTGATACACGAAGACATTGCCGTAGCGGCGATCAGCAAAGAGGGCGCCGCCGAGTTTTCTGATATCGGAAGGTGTTCTTATCCAGCTCGACGTTTTCGTATCGAAGTTTCCATGTTTCTGCAACTCTCGATACTGTTCTTCCGTCAGGAGCTCAATGCCCATGGCAGCCGCCATGTCGATGGCGTTGTCTTTCGGTTTATTTGCTTTTCTTGCCTCCTGCCCTTCGCGGTCGTAGCAGACACTTCTGCGACCCTTGGGACTTTCCGCTGAACAATCATGGAAGATGTACTCACCCGTTTTCTTGTCATGACCAACGACATCCGGTTCACCGCCGGTTCTTTCCATTTCATTGAGTGACCACAGTTTTCCAGGATCAGCTTCCAGCTTTGCTTGTACTTTGGCCCATTCGAGACCTTTATGGCGGTTCATGTTCTTCTCGAAACGGGCTCTCAGGACTCTGAGTAGTTCTTCACGTTGTTTTGCTTTCATGTCTCTTGCTCGACAATGCACAGCCAGCGATGGGTTTGCCAAATCCAGTTGTTCAATGGGACCTCCCCGTAAGGCGAGCCCTCATGGTATCCTCGCGAGCAGATCGACGAGCTTCCCGCCCATCATCTTCCAGCCGTAGCGCGCGCCAGCAAAGTTCTTCTTCTGCTCAGGCTTGAAGCCCGACTGCACGAGCGACAGCCGCGTGCCCGACGCCGTGGGCGTGAGCGCGAAGGTCACGACGGTGTCTATCTCCATGTCGCCGACGACCCAGGTGTAGCTGAGCTTCCTGTGCGCTTCGATCTCGAGGATCCGGCAGCGCACGATACCGTCCCACCCGGGACAAGGCAGTCGCGACAGCGCCAGCGAGAGAGCTCGGCGGCGTCACCTGTCTATCCAGCGCCAGCGAACCGCGCCCCCCCTGGGCTCGGTGAGCAGTGACGAAAGCGGCGGCTCACCATGATTGGTGAGCCGCCGCTCACTGTGTGGTCGGGTCT
>CAYXRS010000031.1:20139-26767 GCA_964467195.1 uncultured Gemmatimonadaceae bacterium | reverse complement strand
GGATCCGGCAGCAGTGCCAGTGGGCAGATGCTGACAATGCCGATGTCCGGGCACGACGCCACGGCGTTGCGCGCCGTATGGCGCGAGTTGGCGAGCCGCGCGTCCGCGTGCTGCAGGACCCGTGAGCGCGCGCGGTTCATTGCAGGCGCACGGACCTCGCTGCCGTGCAGGAAGACGGCATAGGGACGGCGTTCGCTCTCCGGCAGGGCGTATTGCAGGCGGCCCACGTCACAGTGGCCGAACAGCCACCAGTCCGGGCGGTAGAGCTGCTGCGCCTCCCGGAACTGCCGGATGAATATGCCGCGGCGAGGCAGGCTGATGGGGTGGCCGTCGTAGTCGCCGAGCTCGACGCACGCCAACTCGGTGGTGAGCGGTTCGAGCGCATGACGCAGGAGTCGTCCGACGTACGCGACTCCGTCGCCCTGCGGTGAGATCCTGGTGACCGCCAGGCCGACACGACCGAACATGCTCACGACCTGCTCAAGGGATCATGGTTCGCGGCCGCAAGCTGGCTCAGCCGACTGCGCTGGATTCCGTGCCGGCCACGAAGACGCTGCTCCGGCCCTCGGCCTTGGCCCGGTACAGGGCCGTGTCCGCCGCATCGACCAGCGCCTGAATCGATGTCGTTTCCGACCTGTAGGGCGCGAGACCGACGCTCACTGTCGCCTTCTCTCCCTGGAAGCTCAGTTCCCCCAGCGCGTCCTGCACGCGCTTGACGAAGACCAGCGCACCTTCGGGTACCGCGTCGCCCAGGACCGTGATGAACTCCTCACCACCTATCCGTGCCGTGAGGTGCATCTTCCGCGTATGCTGCCGCAGCACACCGCCCAGGCCGCGGAGTACATCATCGCCCGCACCGTGACCGAAGCGGTCGTTGAAGCTCTTGAAGCCATCCAGGTCGAACATCACCAGGACCAGGTTCCGACCGCGCCGGGCTGCAGCGAACTCGTACTCCATGAGCATGTTGAAGTGGCGACGGTTCGGCAGGCCGGTGAGGTCGTCAGTGAACGCCATGTGCATCGCCTTCTCGCGTTCCCGGTGCAGCAGCTCCGAAACGATGCCGATGCCGATCGAGACGGTAGCCGAGACCGCGACGACGAGGACGACATACATCAGGTTCATGGTCCGCATGCCGAGCAGCTGCACCACCACCTGGCCGACCGCAAGAATGGCCATGGCGCCGGCGAAGCCCAGCGCCGCGCCCTTCCAGCCGCGGTAGTACGCCCAGAGGAAACCGGGGATCAGCGGAAGCAGCCACAACAGCACCTCGTACCCGCTGGTCCCTTCCGGCAGGTAAACCCGGGCCGCAAGCGGTACGGCCAGCGCGACGATGGAGATGACCACCGCCCGGAACGGTAATCTGCCGGCGCGGTCGGGTGGCTGTGAACCACCCGGACCGGGGGGTGGGGTGGTACTGCGCTGGCCTCTGCGCTTTCCGTTCGACGGACGCGTCGGCGACGCCCCGGCTCCGGATGCGATCCTGGCGCTATCGTCGCCGTCAACGAGCAGCATGGGGTACCGATCTTCGCTATGGGCACATGCACCACCGGCCACCGCACGTGCGTGCGTGGCTGGTGGTTGTAGCCGTCTCCGGGGATGTCCTTCCAAGGTAGGGCGGACGCGTGGACTGGACAAGGCGGAAGGTGCGGGGAAGGAAACCGGGGGGGCGCCAGTTCCTCCCGGAGCGCCCCGGCCCCCTATCGCTGTCCTGACGGTTGGCCCCCGCTCGTCCTCCAATCGGCAGAACGACGGCCGCCAGGTTAGGGCCGGCGAGCCCCGAGGGTATGCAGGGTGGCAGACCCCGTACCAGTCCGAGTACACTTCCGTCCGTGTAGCGGAACGGGCAGCATCCAGACCCTGGTGAAATCGTACGGGCGGCAAACGCGACCGTGCTTGAATTCGTGTCCGATCCGAAGATGAATGCGACTGAGTTGAACAGAGAAGCGGCCGGCGCAGGACGGTGCATTGCAGTAACTGGTGCTGGCGGCTTCCTGGGCTCCCACGTATGCGGGCAGCTAGCTGCCCGGGGCCACGACGTGCGGGCCCTCGTCCGTGACGAAGCCGCCCACTTGACCGTTCCACAGATACGCTATGATGGGCTCCATGATACGGCCGTGCTCAGGGCCGCCCTGAACGGTGCCACCGTTGTCGTGCACCTGGCGGCGCGCGTCCATGTCATGCAGGAGAGATCCGCCGACCCGCTGAAGGAGTTCCGACGTGCAAATGTCGATACTACGCGCGCACTAGCGGAACTCGCAGTACGGGAGGGTGTCGAGGAGTTCTATTTCACAAGCAGTGTGAAAGCGGTCGGTGAGGAGAACACGTACCCCTGGAGCGAAAGTCACCCCCCTTTCCCTGCGGATCCGTACGGCAAGAGCAAGCTCGAGGCCGAGTACGCCCTCGCGGAGATCAGTGCGAGATCGGGCATGACTACCGTGGCAATACGACTGCCGCTCGTCTACGGTCCGGGTGTCCGCGCCAACATGCTGCGAATGTTCCAGCTCATCGACCATGGCTGGCCCTTGCCCCTCGGCGGCCTCGACAATCGTCGCAGCCTGATCTTCGCCGGCAACGTCGGAGCTGCCGTTGCCCTGCTTCTTGGGCGAGTAGAAGGGCACGAGGTCTTCTTTGCGAGCGACGGTCAAGACGTCTCTACATCGGAGTTGGTGAGGGCAATCGGCCGTGTGCTCGGCCGCAAGCCGAGGCTATTCCCGGTGCCTGACCCGGCCGTGAGACTCCTGCGCCGATTCGGCCCACGACGAATAGAACCGGTCGCTACACGCCTGTTCGGATCTCTTACGGTTGACACGACCAAACTCCGAACACGAATAGGCGGACCGCTGCCGTATACGTTCGACGAGGGGCTCGTGGAAACGGCGCGCTGGTTTCGAACAAAGGTACAGAAGTGATCAACGCGCTGATGGTTGTCGTGTGGCTGGCATCAGGGATCATTTCAGCGCTGATCACCGCGGGTGTGCGCCACTACGCGGTACGCCACGCGGTTCTCGACATTCCCAATGAACGGAGTTCACATACAGTACCGACGCCGCGCGGCGGTGGGCTCGGTATCGTGCTCGCCACAACATCTGCCTTCGCGGCCGGCGCATACGTCGGCTGGCTCGACTGGGAGGTGTTCCTCGCGCTGGTCGGCGGAGGCTCCGTTGTAGCGGGCATCGGCCTGGCCGACGATCACCGACCCATTCCGGCCGCGGTGCGTTTGGCCGTCCATTTCGGAGCAGCCCTCTGGGCAGTCCACCTGCTAGGCGGTGTGCCAGAGCTGCGGGTGGGCAACAGCGTTCTGGCCCTCGGTCCGTTGGGCTGGGTGGCGGGAGCCCTCGGTATCGTCTGGCTCATCAATCTCTACAATTTCATGGACGGCATCGACGGGATCGCGGCAGCCGAGGCCGCCAGTGTCGGCGCCTTCGCCGCATTGCTGGCCGGCTTCACAGGACACGTCGGCATCGCCTTCGCCAGTGCCGTGATCGCCGCTGCCGCCGCTGCTTTCCTGATCTGGAACTGGTCGCCGGCCCGGATCTTCATGGGCGATGTCGGCTCCGGCTTCCTCGGCTACACGCTCATCGTGCTGGCCCTCGCCTCGGAGCGCCAGGCGGGTCCGCCTCTCCTGGTATGGCTGATCCTGCTGGGTGTCTTCGTTCTGGACGCGACAGTGACGCTGGTTCGGCGCGTGGCTCGCGGGGAACCATGGGCCGCGCCTCATCGGCGCCACGCCTACCAGCGGGCTGTGCAATCAGGGATGACACATGGGCGGGTCAGCGCGTACGTCCTGATCATTAATGCAGGCCTGGGAATGGTGGCACTGGCAGCAGTGCGGATGCCGGCTTCGACCTGGATCCTCACCGGCGCGGCCGTCACCGGCCTCGTCGCAATCTACCTTGCGGTTGAGCGGCAACTACCAATGGGCGCAAGTGACGCCGACGGTAGCGCTCAACGCTAGCTTCCTCCAGCGGGCTGATACCTGTAGGCAGGGGCATCCGGCAGGGGCACGTCGTTGACGATGACTCCGTCCACACGGATACCCAGGTCCTGCAGCTCGCGTGCGACGTGCTCGATTGCGGTCCGATCGCTGAATCCTGCCCGCGCGACCAGCAGAGCAGCGGTGGACGGCATGGAACCAAGCACGGCTGAGTCCGTTGCGGAGCTGAGAGGCGGCGTATCGATCACGATCCGGTCGTAACGATCCTGCAATTCCCTCAGCTGCCGCTGCATACGCACGCTTCCGACCAGTTCCGACGGATTGGGCGGAAAGACTCCTGTCGCAAGCACGTCGAGCTGAGCGCCCCCGACGTGGACCACATGGATAGCTTCCTCGACTGCTACCTTCTCCTGGAGTACCTCGCTCAGCCCGGGTGCCTGCTCCACGTCGAAAAGCCGGTGCAGTACTCCGCGCCGTAGATCAGCGTCAATCAGCAGCGTGCGCACACCTTGCTGAGCCAGCGCAACGGCCAGGTTCGCAGCACTGGTCGACTTCCCTTCACCGGCCACGGCACTCATGATTACAAGCGTGGCCGGCACACTGCCATCCCTGCGGAAGAACACACGGGTACGCAGTGCACGATAGGCCTCCGCCGCCAAACTCCTCGGCGCGTCTCGAGAGACCAGCGACGAAACGCTCTGCTCATCGGGTCGAGCTCTGCCGATCCTGCGTAGCGATCTCCTGCCATTGATCCGCCCGCTCTCGCTCGACTGGATTCGCGGAATCGTAGCCATGACCGGAAGCCCTCCCGAGGCCAGGACCACGTCGCTCCTCGATCGCACCCGCGTATCGAGTGTCTCACCAACGAAAACAACGAGAAGAGCCAGTGCAACGCCAAGAACACCGCCCAGAATCAGGTTCAGAATGAGGCGAGGAGACGCTTGCCGTTCAGGCATGAGTGCCGGGTCGAGAAGCTGAACATCCAGCGGTTCCACGGCTTCCTCGACTTCAACCTCATGAAGACGGGTCTGAAGCTGTCGGTAGATACCAGCCAGGAGCTCTCGCTGGCCGGACAGACGAGCGAACTCGATTTCACGAGCGGGGACGGCTCCTACCTGCTGCCCGAACTGCCCCAGGGTCGCGTCAAGCGACGCCATCTGGTTCTCACGACTTTCAAGGTAGTTCTCAGCCGTTTCCATGAGCTGAAACTCAAGCTCACGAATCCTGCTATCAATACCCTGTACATCGACACTTGCCTCGGTCCGCCGCACCATGAGCTCGGCACGGTTGTTTTCCAGGTCGATCAGGGAACGGATGATGTTCTGAATCGTCGGGTTGGCAAAGAACACCGGAAACGAAGCGAGTTGGCGATAGGTATCCTGCGCCTCCACCGACGAGCTTTCCTGCTGCACGCGGGCTAGCAGACGTTGAAGCGCGTCACGCTCCTCCTTCAGCTCGTCACGCCGCACTTGCAACTGCGCAAACCGCCGAACCTGCTCCGTCGCCTGGTCCTGTACGCTGATGATCTGTTCCTGCTCGCTGAACGCCTGTAGCCTTGCCTCGGCCGCGGCAAGCTGTATTTCATAGTTCGCCACCTGTTCCCGCAGGAACCGCGCACGGCTTCGACTCTCTGTCTTGCTCGTTTCATTCTTGTGACGAATGAATCCGCGGGTGACAGCATTCGGGACTGCAGCCGCCATAACCGGATCCCTGCTACGGTAACGGACGGTAACGATCTGCGCGCCGCGCCCCGCCTGAACGACCTCGAGGTTCCGCCGGACCCTCTCCACAGCTTCACGGAATGGGAGAATGTCGACCGTGATCCGCTCGGGCATCACCCCGTCCGGCTGGTCGACGACCGTCAGCGAGACGCGTCCGATTGCGAGCGGCACCCCGGGCACTGCACGATCAGGATGCGGCACCGGCGCACCAGACCGCGGTTCCACACGAACCAGGTATGTACCGTCAGGGCTGCGCTGGAATTCCACGAGCACAGGCCGGACGTCCCGCGGCGCGTGCACTGCCGAGAAGAATGTCGTCCGAGGAGCGCGCGGATATGTCAGTTCAACGTGCAGCGACAGGGAATCGCTGACGTGCTCAACGATCCGCCGGCTCTGCATGACGAGCATGTCCGTTGCGATGCCGCCGACGTTCTGACCCAGACCAGCAATACCGGCCACTGTACCGCCAATACCCGGGATTCCGCTGCGGCCGAACTGCTCGGAATGAATCTGTACGCTCGCCTCGCTCTGGTACTCCGGAACCTGGAAGCCGGTATAGATCGCCGCTGCGGCTATAGCCAGCACAACAATCGTCCCGATCAGGATGCGCCTGCGATACAGAACCCGCATGACATCCGCCACATTGATTTCGTCGCGAGCCGACTCGCCATGGCGTTCAGACAGCCGGAGTTCACGCATCCGCATCTCGGTCATTGTTTCACGGGGACTACCTGCCACGACTAACGGGTGAGCGAAATCACCAGGGACGTAACCGACATCAGGGCGCTGATCACGAATGTCGTATTCCGTTCAAACCAGTTTCGCCTACCGACAAAAATCTGATCGCCCGAGCGCACACCGATCTGGTGGAGCGTCGCCTCCGCCCGGACGGCATCCCCCAGAAACGTCCCGTCCCGTGCAATCCGGATCTTGCGGAGGTCACCCTGACCGGACGCTCCGCCCGCCAGCGCAA
>CAYXRS010000031.1:0-20129 GCA_964467195.1 uncultured Gemmatimonadaceae bacterium | reverse complement strand
GCACCGGCGAGACTCACGGTCGGGTCGATGACGTACTTGCCTGGCTGGTTTACCTCACCGAGCACATGTACCTGTCGGAGAGGGGTCACGGTGATCGAGGGGTTCCGCAGCTGAACACGGTATTCTCCGATCAGTTGATCGCGGAGATCCCCCACTGGGATCCCGTTCACATCCTTCTCGCCGAGCAACGGAAGCGTGACAATACCCAGCTCGTTGATTGGAAAATCTCCACTGAGGTCAGTCTCTCGCCAGATCTCGACCCGTATCAGATCTCCGGGGCGAAGCGTCAGTACAACGGCAGCGGACTGGATCGACTGCTGGGCCAGAACCACTCCCGGCACGAACATCGGGGCGCAGGCCAACACTGTGGCCAGCACGCGCTTCGACCGCGAAGCAAAAGACATAACCCTGCAACCAGTTCGCCTGAGTGAGAATGGCGGATCTTAGCCCTTTATTATACATTCCCGTGACTCCGGGGGGAAGTCCGGGCGTTCGCCGGTGGCGCAGCGAGCATCGCGGTCCTGCGGGATATTGCATCACCGGAGCGGTGGTACTGGAACCGGCCGACCGACCGTGAGCGGCCCGTTCGACCCGACTGCGATGGCGTGCGTCCGGATGCGCAAGATGGCAGCGCCTGGCGACATGCTGGACTGCAAGACACGGCTTTTATGGTCATGCCGGTAAGGCTGGCACGAACATGCTCAACAAGCGGATCGCGTTGTTCCTGCCCAATCTCGCTGGGGGGGGCGCAGAGCGCATTCTGGTCACCCTCGGCAGAGAGCTCGGCAGCAGGGGGTATGCGGTCGATCTGGTCCTCGTGGAGGCCAGCGGTCCCCTGATGGCCGAGGCAACGGACCTCAACATTGTCGATCTCTCCGCCAATCGGGCGTCGCGCGCCCTGCCGAAACTCGCGCGGTACCTTCGTGCGCTCTCACCCGCCCTGCTTCTGTCGTCTCTGCGGCACACCAATATCATCGCCGTTGGCGCAAGGTTGCTCGCCCGGACGCCAACGAGGATCGTCGTTCGGGAGGCCAATACTGCATCGATCGCGGCACGCCACGCGACCAGAAGCCGCCTCATCCTCAGCCTGCTCCGTCCTGCGTACCGGATCGCAGACGGTGTGATTGCCGTTTCAGACGGAGTCGCTGCGGACCTGCAGCAGAACCTCGGTGTACCCGCTCGGAAGATCACGGTCATACCCAACCCGACCATAACGCAGGCTGTATTCGACGGAATGGCAGAAGCGGTTCCCTCGCTCGACAGAGCACGGGCCCAGGGTGCGCTGGTGGTTCTGGCGGTCGGACGGCTTGTGCCGGCCAAGGACTTCGCGACGTTGCTGCGCGCCTTTGCCATCCTGATCCGTCAACAGTGCAATGCAAGACTCGTCATTCTCGGCGAAGGTCCGGAGCGGCAGAGCCTCGAAGCACTTGCAGCCGAACTGGCCATTGACCATTCCGTCGCTTTTCCTGGTTTTGTCTCGAATCCGTTCAAGTACATGGCCCGGGCAGATGTCTTCGTGCTTTCATCACGGTACGAGGGTCTGCCGAACGTCATGATTCAGGCAATGGCGTGCGGCTGCCAGATCGTCAGCACGGATTGTCCGCACGGCCCTCGCGAGATCCTGCTGGACGGTGAACTCGGACGCCTTGTACCCGTCGGTTCCGTAACCGAACTTGCCGACGCCATCCTTTCCATGAGAACCCGGCCCGTGGACACGGACCGAATCACGGAGCGGGCGGCAGATTTCCTCGCGACCACAATTGTTCCACAATACGTCGCATACTTCGAATCTCTCCTCGAGCGGTAGGAAATCGGTGGTCAACGCACGGACCGGTTACTTCGTCGAGCGCTCGGTATGACCGTTCGCCTTGAACACCGGATCTTCTCCCCGGTAGCCGCAGGTCTGGCTTCGCTGTTTGCCTTCGCCTTTTTCGCCCCCACATTTCGTGCATACGTCGGTACGCAGGGGGCAATCCTCGTGAACGGTGGTCTGCTGTTTCTGATGGCGCTGATCCTGTTCAGCAGGGGAAGAACGATTTCGTTCTTCTCACAACAGGAGCGAGCCCTTTACCGGATCGTGACTGTCTGTCTGCTCTATTATCTTGCAGCCATTGCGTTTTCCACGCTGTTCCTGAGTCAGCGTGTGATCCTGCCCGATCTTTACGAACTGCACAAGCCGTTGCTTCACTTCCTTTCCTTCACCCTCCCTTTCGCCTTCGTGACGCGCGCCGCAGATATCGACCGCACCGGGAAGCTCGTACTCTGGTGCTTTGCTGGAATCGTTCTGATTTCCGTTCTCCAGGCACTGGGAGTTCCGCGTATCGGTGAGCTTTACACCAAGGAAGCAAACCTTCAGGCGGGCCGGGTCACGGCGCCGTTCGGCAACCCGTATGACTACGCATTTGTGCTGTCATTCTACGTCTATCTGTTCGTTCTGCGCTTCGCCACGCTGAAACAGTCGGGCAGCGTCGTCTGGGCTATATTGGCGCTCGCGCTGATCACCCTCTCCCAGTCGCGGACCAACGTCATCGTGGTCATGGGCGGATTGGCGTTCCTCGTTCCCCTGGCACTCATGGCGGACCGAGCGGCGGCGTTGCGGCGACTGTCCCTGCCCATCGAAATTCGCAAATACGGAATCATTGCTGCCACGATTGCTGCGGGTGCATACATCGTGGTTGCGTATTTCGGCGACGATGTTCGATATCTCATCGGTGGAATCGAACGACTCATCGTTGAAGGACGCCAATCTTCCCTGGACGAACGACTCAGACAACTCGACGTCATCGTGGATGGGGCATCGGCTAACGTGTGGATTGCATTGTTCGGTAACGGGGTCAGCAAGGACGTAATGCCACTGGTCGAGTCGAGCTACGCCTTCTTCCTCTTCCGGTACGGCGTTGCCGGCCTTGTGATTGTCTTCTTTCTGCCGCTGGCAGTCACGCTATGGGTGCTCGGACGCGTGCTCGTCGAAGTAGAGCAGCGTGACAAGTTCATCCCCATGGCCATCTTCGTGTGGTTTGCCGCGCTGCCGATTGCGTCCATTGGGAACAACTTTACGGAGCAGCCGAAGATCTCGTTTCTCTACTACTTCCTGATGGGTCTGGCAATCCGATACTATTTCATCGCGAAGGCCGACATGGCGACCGGCGGAACTTCAGAGCACACCGCCTCCGCTACGACAGCGGCCGGATACTCTGCAATCTGATACTGGTCACTCATGAAGGTCTCCTACGTTACAATGTTGTTTCCAGCACCGTCCGAGGTCTTCGCTGGAACCGACATTCGGGTCCTGATGGAGATGCAGGCCGATGTCAGCGTGCATTCGCTGCGCTTTGCGCCTCGCGGTTTCCAAAGCCGGCTGGACGAACAGGGCCTGTCAACCGTGAGACTCACGTTCTCTTCGGTGGTGGGCAATATCCGTGGGCTGGTCCAGGCGCTCATGCATCCCGGCCTCACCTGCAGTCTGCTGATCTGGATTTGCCGCCGTACCGGCCGCAGACCCGGACATCTGCTAAGGAGCATCGCCCTGCTGCCCCGTGTGCTCGAGGTGTTTCATGGCCTACGGCGGGACGCACCTGACGTTGTCCACCTGTTCTGGGGTCACTATCCAGCCATGGTCGGCTGGCTGATCGCGCGGCATTGCCCGGATGCCGTCCTGTCCATGTTCCTCGGTGCCTATGATCTTACCGCCACATACGGCGGCAGCGCCGACGTCGCGCGCAGCGCCGATGTCGTCTGGACCCACGCGGCGGTGAACGTGCCTGCCATTCAGGCGCTCGGCGTTCGGTCCGGGCGGATACGCGTAGCGTACCGGGGCATTGACACCGAGCTCATGCCGCGACGGGTCCGACCGCCTCTGGCCGGCTGTCGGCTGGTTGCAGTTGGACGGCTGATACCTGAGAAGGCTTTCGCTGATGTTCTCCAGGCGTTCGCGAAGATTCTTCCGACACGCCCGGAAGCGTCCCTGACCGTTCTCGGCGACGGCCCTGAGAGGCGACGGCTGGAGGGGCTCGCCCAGCGACTGGGTGTGGCTGCCCGCACGACCTTCACGGGCCACGTGAGTCATGCCCGTGTCCTGACAGAGTTCGCCAACAGCGACGTTTTCCTGTTTCTGTCGCGCAAGGACTCCGAACGGCTGCCAAATGTCGTCAAGGAGGCCATGGCGTGTGAATGCCTATGCGTGGCCACGCGTACACCCGGTATGCACGAACTACTCGAGGATCAGGTACACGGCTTTCTCGTCGAGCCGGGTGACGTCCATAGTGCAGCCAGCCTGACCACCTACGTGTTCCAGCGCCCGCAGGCGGCACTGCACATGGTAGCCCATGCCAAGACCCACGTTGAGACCCGGTTCGATGCGAGGGCGACGATGGCAGTGTACTTGCGGACCTGGAAGGCCCTCCGCGCTGGCCACAACAATGCCGATTACGTCTCTAACGACGTCACCGGCATTGTCGAGCCGCAGCCCGTCATCCGCGAAGGCCGAGCCGAGTCATAGCCATGCGGCTGATCTATATTCATCAGTACTTCAACACGCCGGACATGCCCGGCATCACAAGGTCGTATGAGATGGCCCGCCGCCTCGTCGCAGCAGGACACCGCGTCGAGATGATCACGACGGATCGGACGAGCGATCGCTTCAAGGGGACCTGGCGTATCACCGACGAGGCAGGGATACGCGTTCACTGGACGCCGGTTTCCTACGCGAACGCCATGGCGTACGGGGACCGGATACATGCCTTCTTTCGCTTTGCCTGGCGCGCCGCACGCAGAGCAGCCGAGCTTTCCGCAGACTGTGTCTTTGCGACGAGCACGCCATTGACCGTGGCGCTGCCGGCCGTCTACGCGGCGCGTCGACAGCGGATTCCAATGGTGTTTGAAGTGCGCGACCTCTGGCCGAAGGTGCCGATCGCGATGGGCGCCCTCCGAAGCCCGGTAGCAAAGCGAGCAGCCTTCTGGCTGGAGCAGTTCGCGTACCGGAATGCCACGCATATTGTTGCCCTCTCTCCTGACATGAAGGCGGGCATCACGGCCGCCGGATATCCAGAGGGATCCGTCACCGTGATTCCGAACAGCTGCGACCTCGAACTATTCGATGTTGATGCGAGTGAAGGCATGGCGCTTCGCAGGCGCTACGACTGGCTGGGAACGAGGCCGCTGATTCTGTATGCAGGGACGATCGGTCTCGTCAACGGCCTTTCATACTTTACACGCATGGCCGCATGCGCGCAGCGGATCGACAGCGACGTGAGGTTCGTGATCGTCGGATCAGGCAGGGAGGAAGCGGCGATTCGCAGGATGGCAGCGGAGATCGGGATACTGGACCGTAACTTCTTCATGATGGAAAGTGTTCCAAAGAATCATATGCCCGCCTGGCTGTCGGCGGCCACTATTGCGACATCGTTTACGATGGATATTCCGGAACTCTGGGCCAACTCCGCGAACAAGGTGTTCGACACGTTCGCAGCCGGCAAGCCGCTTGCCATCAATTATGGTGGGTGGCAGGCTGACCTCCTGAAGAACACCGGCGCGGGACTGGCGCTCGACCCCTTCGATGCCGATGGTGCGGCGCGCGCCATCGTACGGGCCGTGCGGGACCCCAGGTGGCTGCGTGAAGCGGCGGCGGCCTCTGCCACCCTTGCCCGCGAGCGATTCTCGCGGAACAAACTTGCCTCCGACCTCGAACAGGTGCTCGTCGCAGCTGCACGGAACGACCGGTGATCGGGAAGTGCCCCGACCGGACATGCATGCGACGTCCCTGCAGTCGGTCACCGTCTTGCCCCCGATGCATCATTGCACCTCCACGAAGCCCAGGCACTCGAGATATCGCGGTGCGACCGCGTCCATGCTGAAGCTCGCCGCCCGCGCGCGCAACGCCTCCCCATTCGGCGGCTTGTCGAGTGCATCGAGCATCGCGTCCGCCATCATTCTCACGTCGCCTACGGGCACGAGTAGCCCGAACTTGCCGTCGCACAGGATCTCCGCCGGCCCTCCGGGGCAATTGGTCGCAACAATCGGTGTTCCCACAGCGAGCGCCTCCACGAGCACATTTCCGAACCCTTCCCACCGGGAACTCAAGGTAAGCACCGCCGCCCTGGCCGTATAACGGTGCGGGTTCGTGACAAAGCCCGGCAGCATGACTACGTCACTCAACCCGAGGCTTGCCACCAGCTGATCGAGCTCCGGTCGCAGTGGGCCGTCCCCGAGAATCACCGCACGAACAGTCCGCCTCTGACGAACCAGGTCAATCGCTCGTATGAAGGTTGAAAAGTCCTTCTGGTGAACCAACCGGCCAATCGCCAGAATGACAGGCGGCGAACCCGGCATGAACCATGTATGGTCGAGCGCCGCGGCTGCCGCCTGTTGAATGCCCGCGATGTCGAGAGGATTGTGTATGACCTGCACTTTCGCTTCACCGGCCAAGCCGAAACGCACCAGGTCCGCAGCCGTTGCCTCCGAGTTTGCCACGATCCTGTCCGCCAATCGGTAGGACACCTGCATGAGTGGAGCCAGTACTGTATCCCGGAATCCACGGGACCGCCTCGCCTCTGCCATCGTGTTCGCCTCCCTCACAACAACGCGCGTCCCAACGCCGGCACAAAGTCTTGCCAGCGGTCCGATCACGTTGGCATCCCGCAGAGTGGTCATGAGAGCCGCCGGTTGCTCGGATCGCAGGTACCGCGTTACGGAAAGGAGCAAGCGGACCAGGCTACGACAATCGCAATTGATCACGCGCACTGCCGCCGGAATCTCGCTCAGCAAGGGCCCTTCAGTGCGAGCGAGGACCAGATCGACCTGGTAGCCGCGGCCGGCGAATGCGGCCGCAAGATTTACAATCACGCGCTGTGCCCCGCCGCCACGAAGCTCGGGTATGAACAGAGCCACGTGCCGACTCACCATCCGGTCCACAGCCACTACATCGCTTCCCGTTCAGCGCCATGCATGCGCGTGGCACTCAGGGCCGGAAGGTCCGTGGCGTCCGACGACGGCGCGGACACGCCCAGCAATGCACGTACTTCACGCCACATCTCGCGCGTTCGCCGTGCATGGTCCGCGGAGACCGTTTGCGCCCTCTGCGACCATTGAAGCCGCTGGCCTGGTTCCAAGACCAGGTTCATCACGCTGCCCGGTGCATCGGCATCGCCCAGCCTGCAACTGGGTACCAGCAAAGGTTCGCATGCGAACGAGCGGAATAGTTCCTCGTACTTGTGGCTCCAACTCGTCCCGATGCAGGCTATTCCCTGAGTGAGCGCGCTTATCAGCCCATGATATCGTGATCCGACCACGAAGCTCGCCTTTCCGACCAGTCCTTTTACGATCAATGGATCGTCTTCGACGACGGTCGTGAGCGGCCGATGCAGTTTCTGCTCGATCACGTCGACCAACTCCTGATCGCGGCCCTGGTCATGAATCAGCATAACTGGCTCGAGCCCGGCATCGATGCACATTCGTGCACACGCTACGAGGAATGAGACATACGCTCTCGCCACCTCGGGCCCCGTCATATCGATCATTCGGTAGTTCGGAATGAAACACGGCCTGCCGAAGAGGTGACTGTGCTCCGCTCGCGTGGCTCCCGACACCAGGCAGGTAAAGTCGGGCGCGTATCGGAGCTTCTCCTCTGCCACACCCAGGCCGCGAATGTGATCTCCCGAATGTCGGTCCCGCACCCAGATGACACTTGCCAGCTCGGCGAGCTCACGGAACGCGCTTCGAATTCGCTCGGTCGTAAACGGTCCGAATGCCTGCGGCAGGAGCACGACGGGAATCCGGCGTCGATGCCACCACCTACACCGGTAGACCATACGTTCGATACCCGCCGCGCCCCACTGGTCGCTATAGCTGAAGCCAGACGCATCGAGAACGCCGGTAATCTCCTTGTCCGCCATGAACCCAAAACCTCGGCGGACCGGAAGCGGTAGCAGGTTACCAAGGAAGGCAGTCGCCGGACCGAAAGCCGGGATCCGTGAACTCTCGAACCATGCATGGTCGAGCATGCCTGCTTCTTGACGCTGGCGTCGCGTGCCCTTCCGCGGGTTGGTGGCGAGTGTCACCGCAAACGGCCAGCGTGCGGTTTCCTCACGCACCGCCTGAAGCATCAGATGCGCGCCCTTGTTCCGGAACTGAACACCTTTCACATAGAGCTTCACTCTGGCAGCCTGTTGAACGAGGCCAGGGAGTCGAGCGAACGCTTACCCGAGTACGGGACGAGGCCTTCCGGATCCGGAAACCCGAACGCGATCAGCATCACCACACGTTCGTCGCCCGCAAGGCCGACGAGCTTTCGCATCTTCTCGTCCCGTGTGCGTACATCGGGCCAGTTGATGCAACATGAGCCCAATCCGAGGGTCTCCAGTGCAAGTACAAACGACATCGACGCCAGTGCCCCGTCAATATAGATGACATGGCGGTCCTTCTCGTGAAAATACGCCCGGAGACGACCGACCACCACGGCGATCGCCGGGAAATTCTCGTTGAAACCCTTGGTCCCGGCGGCCAGTTCCGCGACCCGGTGCACGGTCTGAGGATCATCAAATATCATGAACTCGAACGCCTGGCGATTACAGGCGCTGGGTGAAAGTACTGCGACTTCGAGTGCCTGTTGGATCAGCTGCCTGGGCACAGGCCGGCTTTCAAACCAGCGAACCGACCGACGCCGGCGGGCGAGCGTCAGCATTTGATTGATCGTCGGCAGATCACTGGGCGCAGGGCTTCGCCTGAACGGAGCGAACCGACCCGCGGTTGATTCGGAAACGAGGTCGCGCACGAGAGTAAACCGCGTTCGAGCTTCGTCGACGGTGGGGTGCGACCCGACTACCTCAAAATACTGGTCGAGCACATCCCGCGCCCATCGCAGATGGTCGTCGTCGGTCGCGCGCTGACAGGCTGCGTGTGCGTCCGTCGCGAACAGACCCACGGTTTCGTGAATGTAATCCAGCGCGAAGAGGTCCCGGGATGGACGGCTGATCAAGCCTTTCTCCAGTCGGTGGACGTTACGTCGGAGCGCGAAATGGTTCTCAGCATGGGACCCGTGCTGCTCGAGGTACAAACGCTGTCCGCGGTAGACCGCACGCGCTTCCCGGAATGCCGCCAACCCGATCCGCAGGAACCTGCCAAATGGCAAGCGTGCCGTAGGAGAACCTCCGGTATCTCCGTACAGGAACCGCTTGATTCGTGTCCGCGCGACGCGCGGGACGACACCCTGGACGATCCGCCTGGCTGTAACCATCGCAATGAAGTCCTTGTTGATCCACGCATCTGTCGCACTGGCGGCGAGCCGCACGTCACGTCCTTCGCCACATGGTGAAGGGACCAAGAATGGCGCGCGTCATCATTCGTCCAGCGATTCGTGTTCTGGAATCCGTGAAACATGCGACGTACGAGGCGAATGTGTATGCAACGAGCGTCGCGAACGCGGCCCCGATGCCGCCGAATTCCGGGATGAGCACAAGATTGAGAGCCACGTTCGTGACGGCGCCGATCACGTGACGGGTAAACGAGAATGCCAGCAGCCCCTCCGCGATCAGCCACTTTGACAGGAGGGCACCCATGAACATTGCCGGGCACGCCCAGATATGAACGACCAGTATCCGACTCGATTCCTGATACCGGCCGTCATAGAGGAACTCGATCACGGGCCCGCTCAGAACGGTCACGACCAGAGCCACGCCGAGCGCCAGTCCTGCGAGCACGTTGTATGTACGCTGCAGGCGTCTGTGGTAAACGGCTTCCCCTTCCTGTTTGCTCTCGACGATCTTGGGGAAGACCGAGAGAGCAAGCGCCGTCGGAATGACGTACCAGACTTCAGACAGACGGGCTGCGACCGCGTAGGTTCCCACCTGCTCGGTTCCCGCGATGATCCCGAGCATCACCTGATCAATCTTGAGGTACACGAGTGCACCAACCGAGGCCAGCGCCAGAGGCCAGCTCTGGGAAAGCATACTCTTCGCGCGGCTCCGGTCGAAGCGCCACTGGGAAAGGGACCCGCCTCTGGCCGAGTAGGCCAGCAGCAGGCCGCCAGCAAGCGCGGCCGGCTGCATTACGAGAACCACGGCGAACGCGACGAGCGGCGCCTGGGCGAGGATGAGCGTACCATTCAGGACAGCCGAGGCGACGGCAGCGGCCGCGGAAGCGATGACAGCAAAGCGGGATTCAACGCGTGATGCGAACCAGAATTCAATGACACGAAATGCCTGAAACGTGAGCCCCCCGGCAGCAATGGCGACGACGAGGCGGGTTGTCGGATCCGAAGGATGGAAATACAGCACGACGAGAATACCGAAAAGACCGAGCAAGCCACCGGCGAACTTGAGGCCAAACACTGTGCCGAGGATTTCATCACGCGCCCGTGGCTCGGCAACCAGGTCCCGAATGACCAACCCGCTCAGCCCGAGATATGTAAAGGTTCCAAACAGTCCGACGATCGAAATGGCATAGCTCAGCAGACCAAAGCCGGCCGGGCCCAGATAGCGGGCCAACCACACGTGGATGCTGAGAGCGAGCAACATGGTCAGCGCCCGCTCGCCCATCAGCCAACCGCTGTTCTTCGCGATCTTCTGAAGGCTGGCCGATCCTACTCGTCTGCGCAGGTCGGCGCGGATCGCTGTCCTCCACGGAGGCGCGTCTGTAGCCATTAGCAGGACGTCCGAGTGTCGTACGCCCGTTTCACCTCGTGCGATTGCATTCGCACATTGGTACGATCACACCTGTTCAATGTGATATCAACTCTGCTTCAGGGAGCATGCTGCCCTGCCCCGATAGACCAGAGGCGCCGGCTCGAACACAACCGACCACGGCCGACAAATGGATCAGTGCGAGATCTTGAGCATCGCCGTCCGTGGCCGCTCCGGCGCCGGCGGCGTCACCTTGAGCACGTCGCGGTTCAGCAGCGGGAACAGGTCGAACAACCCTGACAGCAGCGCGTCATCACCGTTCGCCTGCAGAGCGCTGTCCCATGTCTCGATCTGACCGACGACCAGAACGTCAGGCCTCACGTATGTGCTCAGGATCCGAATCTTGGGGACCGGCGTCGGCTGGGTCTCCTCCTCCGGCGCGTTGAGCTCCTCGTGAAGCTTCTCGCCCGGCCGCAGGCCGGTGAAGACGAGACGGTCGCGGCCACCGGTCACGCCGGAGAGGCGGAGCAGGTTGAGCGCCAGGTCCGTGATCCGTACCGGATCGCCCATTTCGAGCATGGCGATGTGGCCGCGGAAGTCCTCGAGAAGCGATGCCTGCAGGATGAGCTGGACCGCCTCCGGGATGGTCATGAAATAGCGCGTCGTTTCCGGGTGCGTCACCGTGAGAGCCTTCCCCTCACGCAGCTGCCGCTTGAAGATCGGGATCACACTGCCGCTGCTTCCGAGCACGTTGCCGAAACGCACGGCACCGTACGACGTGGCCGGGTACTGCTCCTGCAGCTCGAGCACCGTGAGCTCCGCCAACCGTTTCGTGGCGCCCATGATGTTCATCGGCTGCACGGCCTTGTCCGTGCTGACGAGCACGAACTTCTCCACTCCATGCCGCCCCGCCGCCTCCGCCATCCGCCAGGTCCCGATCACGTTGTTGCGCACCGCCTCGCGCGCGTTGCATTCCATCATCGGCACGTGCTTGTAGGCAGCAGCGTGAAAAACGCGCTCCGGCTCGTACATGCGGAACACGCGCTCGACGCCGGCGGCCTCGGCGATATCGCCGATGATGGGAACGATCTGGAGCTCGGCGTGCCGGCTGCGCAGATCGAGCTCGAGGTAGAACAGGTCCGTCTCGGCCTGGTCCAGCAGCAGCAGCCGCCCGGGCTTGTGCAGCGCTACCTGTCGCGCAAGCTCGGCGCCGATCGAGCCCGCTGCACCCGTGATCAGGACGGAACGCCCGCGCATGTCCTCCGCTAGCTCCGGCAGCTCCAGCTGAATCGGCTCCCGGCCCAGCAGGTCCTCGATCTGGACGTTCCGCAGCTGCGTCACGTTCACGTCGCCGTTGATCACTTCACTGATCCCCGGCAGAACCTTGAACGGCAGATCCGTCTCCTCGCAGGCGGCCACGATCCGGCGCAGCTCCGCGGGCGTCGCCGAGGGCACGGCGATGATGAGCTGCTGCACATTATGGTGCTGTGCAATCGCATGCAGGTCCGCCGTCGCACCGAATACCTCGCGGCCCTGCAGCATCGATCCCCACATGCGTGGATCGTCATCGACGAAGCCGACGGGCAGATATCCCGTATCCGTGCGCAGCATCTCCCGTGCAAGCATGTTTCCCGCATCGCCGGCCCCGATGATCAGCACCCTCGCCCGGCCACCGTTGCCCGTACGCCGGATATGCTCGAACGACAGCCGGTACGTGAGCCAGACACCGGCCGTCATGCCACACGTCAGAATGCCCTCGATCCCGATGATGGACAGGGGTATGCGCTGATCGAACGGGAGCAGGAGATCGGCCAGCAGATAGAAGACCACGCTGCCGACGACGCAACCCGCCGCCAGCCGGACCACGTCCGGCGCGCTCGCGTAACGCCACCGCTCCCGGGTCAGCCGGAACGCGATGAACACCAGCATCCGTATGGCCACGAGAGGAAGGACCGTCGTCTTGAAGAGGAGAACGAAATGGGGCGGGACCGTAAACTCGAAACGAAGCAGGTATGCCAGCGCATACGCCGCGGCCGTGATCACCGCATAGATCACCAAAGCCAGCACCTGCCGGTGGCCCTGCACGATACTCACGACTCTGTCCAGGCGTCTCCTCAACTCACCCTCTCACGGTCAGGCCAGTGCCCGCGTGGCCCGTCACCACAGAAGTCTGTTCGTAATGCACGCACTACGCTTCCTCTCCTGCAATCGGGCGCCGTCGGCTGGCGCTTGTTGATCTGTCCGGGTCCGTTCGCCCCCGATGCGGCACGCAAATCCTTGCCGGACCCCGGAGTCGCTCAGGCCCGGACCGCAACCGGCATCAACTGCCGGCCGATCGCTTCCGCGATCACATGAACCTGGCCGACCAGCTCCTCGAATTGCTGCGGCCAGAGCGATTGCCCACCGTCCGACAACGCATGGTCCGGCGACGGGTGCACTTCGACCATGAGGCCATCGGCTCCCGCCGCCACCGCCGCCCGTGCCATCGGCATGACCTTGTCCCGCACCCCCGTTCCGTGACTCGGGTCCGCGATGATCGGCAGGTGCGACAGCGCCTTCACTACCGGAATCGCCGTCAGGTCCAGCAGGTTGCGCGTCTCCGTGTCGAAGCTGCGGATGCCGCGCTCGCACAGGATGACCTGATGATTGCCCTCGGCCAGCAAATACTCCGCACTCAGCAGCAGCTCACGGATCGTAGCTGCCATGCCCCGCTTCAGCAGGATGGGCTTGCCCGTCTGACCGGCCCGCCGCAGCAGCGAAAAGTTCTGCATGTTGCGGGACCCTATCTGGATGATGTCCGAATACTCCGCAACCGTCGCCACCAGCTCCGTGTCAACGGCCTCCGTCACGATCGCCATCCCCGTCTGCTCCCGGGCCCGCGCCAGCAGCTCCAGTCCTCGAACCCCCATGCCCTGGAACGAGTACGGCGACGAACGCGGCTTGAATGCCCCGCCCCGCAGCACCGTCGCACCCGCCGCCTTCAGTCGGTGCGCAACACCCAGGATCTGCTCTTCCGACTCGACCGAGCAGGGCCCGGCCATGAGCGCGACCTCCACGCCTCCAATCCGTGTACCGTTGGCCAGCTCGATGATCGTCGGTTCGGAGCGCCACTCGCGCGAGACCTGCTTGTAGGGCTGTGTTACCTGGATGACCTGGAGGACGCCGGGGAGCGCTTCGAGCCGACCGCTGTCGACCCTGCCATCATTGCCGACCACACCGACTGCCGTGCGCTGCGAGCCGGGTATGGGCACGGCGTCGTACCCCAATTCGCGAATGGCGCTGACGACTCGGCCGATGTCCTCGTCGGTGGCGCCGTGATTCATTACGACCAGCATCGAAGCTCGTATTCCGGTAAGACGTGGTGCGGTCCCGGCATACCTGCGCCCGCACCGAAGGTCGGGAAGGTATCCGACCCGCGGGCGCATGTAAAGGGAAAAGGGGCTTCTCCGCTGGAAATCCCGGTCCCCATCGCGTCCCGAATCATCCTAGAACGCGGGTCGTGAACGTATTCTGACGTGACATGAGCGGCGCCACGATCGAGCCCGGGTGCATCAGCGCGTCCGACAGAAGGCGACGATGCTGTCCACGACGTGTGCGATCTGGTCCTCACCGAGCTCAGGGTAGACGGGCAGCGCGAGGGTCTCCCGTGCCGCCGATTCCGCATTCGGCATGCTGCCCTCCCGGTGGTCGAGATGGGCGAAGCACTGCTGCAGGTGCAGCGGCACGGGATAGTAGATCTCGGTCCCGATGCCTGCCGAGCGCAGGTGCGCCTGAAGCCGATCGCGGTCGTCTGTGCGAATCACGAACTGGTTGTAGATGTGTCCGGGTTCATCCTCGGGGAGCCTGATCCGGTCGAGCGCCCCGCGTTCTGCAAGAAGTGCTCGATACAGGCCGGCATTCCTGCGCCGGGCTTCCGTCCAGCCGTCCAGGTATTTCAGCTTGACCCTCAGGACGGCCGCCTGGAGGGCGTCCAGGCGAAAATTGCCGCCGACTATGGTGTGATGGTATTTCGGCTCCATCCCGTGCATGCGGAGCACCTTCAGGGTCGCGGCGATCTGCGGGTCGCTGGTGACGGTCATGCCGCCATCGCCGAACCCGCCCAGGTTCTTGCTCGGGAAGAAGGAGAAGCAGCCCATTTCCCCGATTGAGCCCGCCCTTCGTCCGCGGCCGTCGAGCGCCCCGATGGCCTGTGCGGCGTCCTCGATGATCGGTATGCTGCCGGCGACCGCCGTGATCGCATCCATGTCGGCCATGCGACCGTAGAGGTGGACGGGCACGATCGCGCGGGTGCGGGGCGTGATCGCGTCGCCCACGGCGGGCGGCAGAATATTGAACGTGGCGGGATCGATATCGACAAAGACGGCCCGGGCGCCCAGCCGCGCGACGACGCCGGCGGTCGCGAAGAAGGTGAAGGTCGGCACGATCACCTCGTCACCGGCTCCGATGTCGAGGGCCATGAGGGCGGCGAGGAGCGCGTCGGTCCCGGATGACATGCCGACGCCGAATGCGGCACCGCTGTACGACGCGATTTCTTCCTCGAGGGCTGCGACCTCCGGCCCGAGGATGAACCACTGGGCGTCGATGACGCGGGCAACGGCTTCATCGATCTCCGGCCGGATCGACTGGTACTGACCCTTGAGGTCGAGCAGCGGGACCTGGACGTTCCGCTGGGGCTTCGTGGTCACGCTTGACTCCTCACAAAGTTCAGGGCGGCAGCATTGTGCGCGCCTGCTCGTGCAGCCGGGGCGCGGCGCGGTCCTTGTCCGAGATCACGATCGGTCGCTGCGGCCAGGCGATGCCGACGTCCGGGTCGTCCCAGGCGAGCGCGCGGTCCGCTGCGGGGTCATAGACGGCCGTGCAGTGGTAGTGCACGAGCGCATGATCGGACAGGACGATGAAGCCATGGGCAAACCCTTCGGGGACCCACAGCTGCAGGCGGTTCTCCACGGAGAGCTCGAGGCCGTACCACTTCCCGAACGTAGCCGACGTCGCACGGATGTCGACGACGGCGTCGAAGATGGCGCCCGTGAGGACCGTGATCAGCTTGCCCTGCGGGTTCGGCCACTGGAAGTGCAGGCCACGCAGCACCCCGCGCGGGGACGACGAGACGTTCCCCTGAACGAACCGTGCGTCGAGTCCTGCACGCTGGTACCGCTCCATGTTCCAGATCTCGGCGAACCAGCCGCGATCGTCCTCGAAGCGCGGCGGGTGGATCACCTTCACACCCGGGAGCGACCCGTCGATAATCTTCATGACGTTCCGGACAGCCCGAGGCGCTCGCCCCGATACGCGCCGGATTCGACTTCCTCGCACCATGCGTCGTTTGCGAGATACCACTTCACCGTTTCACGCAACCCCGTCTCGAACGTATGGCGTGGCGACCAGTCCAGCTGCCGACGCGTGCGGGATGAGTCAATGGCGTAACGGAAATCGTGGCCCGGTCGATCCTGCACGAAGCTGATCAACCGCGCGTACGGTCCCGCCGCCGACGGCCGCAGCTCGTCGAGCAACGCACAGATCGAGCGCACGACATCGATGTTCCTGCGCTCCGCTTCGCCCCCGAAGAGGTAGGTTTCGCCGATGCATCCGCGATCCAGCGCCACGAGCAGCCCGTCGACGTGGTCGTCCACGTGGATCCAGTCGCGGACGTTGCCGCCGTCGCCATACACGGGCAGAGGCGCACCACGCAGCGCCGTCCGGATCATCAGCGGTATCAGCTTCTCCGGAAACTGGCAGGGCCCGTAATTGTTCGAGCAGTTGGTTACGATCACCGGCAGGCCGTAGGAGTGATACCAGGCCCGAGCCAGGTGGTCCGAACCGGCCTTGCTGGCGGAGTACGGCGACCGCGGATCGTACGCCGTCGTCTCGTTGAAGCGGGCACTTTCGCCCAGCGTGCCGAAGACCTCGTCGGTCGAGACATGGATGAACCGGAACGCGCTGCGGGCGGCGGCGGCGAGGCCGGCGTGATAGTGGCGCGCGGCTTCGAGCACCATGAAGGTGCCCGTGATGTTGGTCTGGATGAAATCGGCGGGTCCGTCGATCGAGCGGTCGACATGGGACTCGGCCGCCAGGTGCAGCACGGCGCGCGGAGCATGCTCCCGGAAGATGCGGCGCAGCGCGACACCATCGCAAATGTCGACGCACTCGAGGCGATGGCGCGGCGAGGACGCCGCTTCACCCAGCGACGCGAGGTTTCCGGCATAGGTCAGCCGATCGACGTTGACCACCGTCGCGCCGGCAGCAACCAACCGCCGAACCAGTGCCGACCCGATGAAGCCGGCCCCGCCGGTGACCAGGATTACGTCCGTCATCAGCTCTAGTATGGCGTCCAGGGTGGGAGGCGGCAAACCCGGCGCGGCCGGGCAAACCGAGCGTGTGGCGCGAGGGCAGTGCCGAATGGGCCCGGTCGCGACCTCTGGATCTCAGATCATCTCACCGTGAACGGTCCCGCCACGCACCCGTGACGACGTTGGCTGCCCCGGGTCCTGCTTGACATGCGACCCCACCCTGCATACCGTCGCCTGAGCATCGGAACAGCGGCTGAATCCACCATTTCCGGTGCCCTGCGACGAACCGCCCCAGCTTGTGCCGGTCAGGGCGGCCTGAGCCGCGCTTGGCGGTTCTCGCCGTCGTAGCAAGGCCGCATGCCCGGGGCCATGAGCACAGGACATCTGACGCCGACACCGTTGGCTGTGGACTGCACGCTGCTCGGCCGTTGACTATTGGTGAGGCCAGGAGAGAAACACAATGCAGCCAGCGGTTGACAGCTACGAACAGAATCAGCACCACAACCTCGTTACCCAATGGTTGCATTCCCACCGGTTCAGCAACGCAATAGACGTCGTCGGAGATTTCGCGGCTGACCGATCTTCGCCACTGAAGCTCGTCGAGATTGGCTGCGCTCATGGAAGGCTCTTTGGCTTCCTGGACCGGCTCTTTCCGGTGGATTACACGGGGATAGACCTGAATGCCGGATTCCTGGAAACTGCACGCGTCCGCTATGGGACGCGGCCAAATTTTCGTGTTCTCCAGGGAAGCGCGCTGGATCGGCTTGATGATGTCGACAAACCTGACGTGGTCGTGGCTCTCGAGACCCTCGAGCACATTCCCGCTCCGGTGTCGTTTCGGATAGTGGAGAAGATCGCAGCGTTGAGGCCAAACCTCTTCCTGTGTTCGGTCCCGATCGAAGTTGGACCCTCTATCGTGCTGAAGAATACCGGGTCCGCCGCCCTCGGGTACGTTCGTCATCGATCATACAGCTGGAGGGAAACCTACTGGGCAGGGACGTATCAGCTGCACAAATTGCCACCCCATGCGACGGGCCATAAAGGATTCGACTGGCGCTGGCTGGCGCACACCGTACGTTGCCACTTTCGCATTCGTGAGATCCGAACCCTGCCCTTCAACTTCATGCCGACGCTGCTCAGCACTTCCGTATTCATGGTTGCTGAACCGCGATGAAGCCGTTTCGGCGTCCTTCTGGCGGAGCGCAATGCTCCATGAAACGCCCTGGATTCGTGCCTACACCTCGAACTGGTCCCCGTCGCCGGGCATGATGGTCGCGCCAGGCCAGCCTGCGCGCCGTAACAACTCCGGGACCATCTGCCGGTCCAGCTGCGGATAGACATGGGTCACCAGCAGTCGGCGCGGCAGCGCCATGCGCGCCATTTGGGCGAGCTGTGAGGGCGTGAGATGCGTGGGCATCGCCTGCTCGTCGGGAATGGAGCACTCGATGAGCAGCGCATCCGCCGCCTGTGCGAACAGCGCAACATCTTCGCTCATGCCGGTGTCCCCCGTATAACAGAACGCGCGACCATCCGCCTCGACCCGGTAGGCGAGCGACTCATCCGAATGCCGTGTCTTTGCTGCGTCCAGGCGAACCGCATCAGCCAGCTGGCGCTGCTCGCTCGCGCCGACCTCGTCGACCTGGACGTCGAAGTCGAAGTCGCGGAGGTGCCCGCCGAAGACGTCCGCCATGCGCCCGAGCAGACGTTGCGTCCCCGCCGGCCCGACCACGGTGAGCGGTCGGCTCCGGCTAGGCCGCATACCATGCTTCCAGGCGAAGAAGAGCATGGGTACATCGCCGATGTGGTCGTTGTGGAAGTGGGTCAGGACCAGGTGCGTGATGTCCCGCCAGTCCGTCCCCAGGCGGGCCATGCCATGGACCACACCCGGCCCACAGTCGAACAGCAGGCGCAGGGCGCCGGTCTGGAGCAGGTATCCCGAGCAGACCCGATCGGGCTCCGGTGCCGCCGTCCCCGTGCCGATGCAGGTGAGCTTCATGCCGTTCGGTCCACATACCAGCGATAGGTCTCGCGGATGCCGTCTTCGAGGCCGATCCGAGGTGTCCAGCCGAGCGCCGTCAGCCGGGACGTGTCGAGCAGCTTGCGCGGCGTGCCATCGGGTCGCGACGGGTCCCAGTGCAGCGTGCCGTCGTAACCGACGACACCCGCCACCAGCTCCGCCAGTTCGCGCACGGTGATGTCGCGGCCCCAGCCGATGTTGGTCAGGTCCGCTGCATGGTCCTGCCACATCAGGAAGACACACGCGTCGGCCAGGTCGTCGACGTGCAAAAACTCGCGCCGCGGGGTGCCCGTTCCCCACAGGGTCACGGCCCGGGTACCGGCCTGCTTCGCCTCGTGGAACCGCCGGATCAGTGCCGGCAGCACGTGGCTCGTCTCCAGGTCGAAGTTGTCGTTCGGGCCGTACAGGTTGGTGGGCATCACGCTGAAGAAACGGGTTCCATATTGCCGGCGATAGGCCTGACACATCCTGATGCCGGCGATCTTGGCCACGGCGTACGCCTCGTTGGTAGGCTCGAGCGATCCCGTGAGCAGGTGCTCCTCCTTCATGGGCTGCGGCGCGTGCTTCGGATACGCACAGGAACTGCCGAGAAAGAGCAGGCGGTCCACGCCACAGCGGTACGCCGCGTCGATGACGTTCAGCTGGATAGCCAGGTTGTCGCGGATGAAATCGGCCGGGTAGGTGTCGTTCGCCACGATGCCACCGACCTTCGCGGCGGCCAGGAACACGTATCGCGGCCGGGTCTCCTCGAAGAAGCGGTTCACGTCCACGGCGTCGGTCAGATCCAGCTCTGTCCGGGTCCGCAGGATCAGGTGCTCGCAGCCTTCGGTCTCCAACCGTCGCACGAGAGCAGAGCCGACGAGACCGCGGTGGCCGGCGACGTAGATGGGGTCCGCGGCAGTCATGTCGCTGCAGCACCCCGCACTGCAACCTTGTGGCCGGCCTGCCGCAGTGTCCGCTCCTGTGCAGCGAGTTCAACATCGTGGTCGACCATCATCCGGACCAGCTCGTCGAACGACACTTTCGGCTTCCAGTCGAGCACGGTCCGCGCGCGGGTCGCGTCACCCTGGAGCTCATCGACCTCGGTCGGCCTGAGGTAGCGCGGATCGAAGGCAATGTGCGCCTCCCAGTCGAGCCCGGCGTAGCCGAACGCGCGCTCGACGAACTCACGTACGCTGTGGCTCTCGCCGGTCGCAACGACGTAGTCGCCCG
>CAYXRS010000030.1:0-27815 GCA_964467195.1 uncultured Gemmatimonadaceae bacterium | reverse complement strand
CACACGACGGCAAGTGCCGAAAAGCACTTGACGGGGGGCGCCGCTTCACAGACAGACAGCTGCGGCTGTCCCGGCTCGCCCGGCTCCACGACCATCGCCTGCGACCCAAACAGATCCTTCCCCACCAGTGCGGCGTGGGCCCCCTCGGTCAGCTGCAGCCGACGTGTGATCCGCAATGTCACCACGACGCCGCCGTTGGGGCCGAAATCGAGCGACCGCACCTCCCCCACCGGCACGCCGCGAACCAGCACCGGATCACCCTTCTTCAGCTTGTCCCCTGACGGCAACAGAACGTGCAGTGTCGACCGGTGCCGCGAGAGTCCACGGTCGGTGAGGATCACGAACATTGCCACGAAGATGATGACTGCGACGGCGGCGATCACGCCGACCGTCAACTCGTTGCGTCCGCGTGAGTAATTCGCCATGACGGATCTCCGTCGTCGAGACGTTCAGAAATTCCCCGGAAGGTCATGACCGAGGGTGAATTGCAGCCGAAGAAATGGCCAACGGTGCCATCGAAGGTGATCGCACCGCCGTCCAGCATCACGACACGATCGGCAAAATGCGCGACCGAGCCCATATCGTGGGTGATGACAACGGACGTCGCGCCAAGCTCGCGGCGAATTGTCAGAATGCATTCGTTGATGGCGAGCACATTCTGCGGATCGAGCCCGGTGGTTGGCTCATCGTAGAGAACGAGCTGCGGCGCATTCAGCGTCGCCCGGGCGACGCCGGCGCGCTTCCGCATCCCTCCCGAGAGCTCGGACGGGTGCTTCTCGAGTACGCTGGAGGGCAGGTTCACGCGGCGCAGTGCCTCGTATACGGCTTCCTCGGCACGCCCCTCGTGCAGCCGCCGCTCGGCATCCGGAATCGCCAGCAGGAGGTTTTCGCGGACGGTGAGCCAATCGATGAGCGCGCCATCCTGGAATACGTAGCCCATTGAACGGCGCAGCCGGCTCAGAGATTCGTACGTAATCCCCGACAGCGGCGTACCGTTCACGTGCACGGTGCCGCCATCGGGTTGCATGAGTCCGATGATGTGCTTGAGGAGGACGCTCTTGCCCGCTCCCGAAGGTCCGACGAGTGCGACCAGTTCGCCGGCGCCCACGCGCAGCGAGACGCCCCGAAGCACCCAAACGCCGCCGAGTTGCCTGGAAATGCGGTCGATGACGATCATATCGTGACCAGTTTGAGGAGCGGTACCAGCGCGGTATCGAGGAGGACGATGGCGCTGATCATCGCGACGACGCCGTTTGTGACGGCTCGACCGACGCCAAGCGAGCCCTCCGTCGCGTCGAGGCCCACGTAGCATCCCAGGAAGGTCACCGCCAGGCTGAACGTGGCGCACTTGATCGCCGCGAAGAACAGTGGGAAGTCGCGCATGTAGTGGCGCACGCCATACCAGAAGTCAGCCGATGACACCGGCGTTGCCGCCAACGCTGTCGCCCAGCCAACGAGCAGCGAGATTGCCAGACCGAAGCTGGCGAGCAGCGCGCCGGACAGCAGGCCGGCAAACACCCGCGGCGCAACGAGAAGGACGACGGGATCGCGGCCGATCACCTCTAACGCATCCACCTGCTCCGTGACCTGCATTGTCGCGAGCTCGGCGGCGATTCGCGCACCGACCGTCCCCACCAGCGCGAAGCCGATAAACAGCGGGACCATCTCCGTGATGAGGCTGGCCGCCACGATCGCGCCGATCACCCAGTCGGGCAGGTTTCGATTGAACTGTACCCCGGTCTGCTGCGCCATAAGAGCGCCGCCCAGTGCGCACAGCAACAAGACGAGAGGAAGCGTGCTTAACAGCTGCCGGCGCAGCTCACCACCGAAGGCAGGCATCCAGGAACGCGGCGATGCGAGTGCTCGAAGCGTTGCCGCCCCCAACAGAGCGGCACGACCGAGATGCGTCAGCGCACGTGCCGGGGCTCGCCGCTTGCGATGCCGGAGCTCGATCTCCGCTGTGGTGATGTTGGCTGCTGCCTGCATGCGAGAGTATCCGTTTCTGGGTACCCCCACAATGCGCACCGCGGGCGCTCACGCTCCATACGTCGGATGACGTAGCACCCAGCCGATCGCGGCGTAATGGCAGCCGAATCACTGAACCGACGGCCATTGCGCCGCCGGCCGGCGCAGCGGGCATATGCGATGTGCGGAAGCGATGGTCGCGCCGGATGCCACGCCGGCGCTATCCGTCCATTTATCGGACGAGCTGGCGAAGCACGTAGTGCAGGATGCCGCCATGCCGGAAGTAGGTCACCTCTTCCGGTGTCTCGATCCGAACGCGCGTCTCGAACGTCTTCACCGTGCCGCTGGAATCGGTGGCGCGCACGCGCAGTCGCTGCCTTGGCATGATGTCCCGGCTCGGACCGTCGAAGTCATAGATCTCGAAGCCGGTGAGCGCCAGTGTGTGTCGCGACTCCCCGTCCACGAACTCCAGCGGCAGCACGCCCATGCCGACGAGATTGGAGCGATGGATGCGCTCGAAGGACTCGGCGATCACCGCCCGCACGCCCAGAAGACGCGTGCCCTTTGCCGCCCAGTCGCGGGAGGAACCGGTGCCGTACTCCTTTCCGGCGAGCACGACGAGAGGCACACCCAATTGTTGATACTCCATCGCCGCGTCGTAGATCGTCACCGGCGGCGCACCGGCGCTGCGAGCCGTCCACCAACCTTCCTTGCCGGGCACCATCTCGTTTCGGAGGCGGATGTTGGCGAACGTGCCGCGCATCATGACCTCGTGATTGCCGCGTCGTGCACCGTAGGAGTTGAACTCGGTGGTCTTCACACCCTGATCGATCAGCCACTTGCCGGCAGGGCTCGCGGCGGGAATGGAACCGGCGGGGGAGATGTGATCTGTGGTGATGGAATCGCCCAGAACGGCCAGCGCCCTCGCACCCGTGATGGCCAGGACTGGAGGCGGCTCTATCGTCATGTCGTCGAAGAAGGGCGGGTTCTTGACGTAGGTGGAGGCGTCCGACCAGGCGTAGAGATCACCCTCTGGAATCGCGAGGTCGAGCCAGCGGCCCGTTCCGCCGAACACGTCGGCGTACTGCTCGCGAAACATGTCACTCTTGACGGAGGCGAGGATGGTGTTCTCGATCTCCGCTGGTGATGGCCAGATGTCACGCAGAAAGACCGGTCCATCGGTGCCGACGCCGAGCGGCTCCGTTTCGAGGTCGATGTCCATCCGACCCGCGAGCGCGTAGGCCACAACCAGCGGCGGCGATGCCAGGTAGTTGAAGCGGGTGAGGGGATTGATGCGCCCCTCGAAGTTGCGATTGCCCGAAAGGACCGCTGCCACGATCAGCTTGTTCTCCTCGATCGCTTCGGCGATTGGAGGCGACAGGGGACCGGAGTTGCCGATGCATGTGGTGCACCCGTAGCCAGCGAGATGGAAGCCAAGCGTCTCCAGCGACTCCATCACCCCCGCCTTGCGGTAGTACTCCGTCACCACCTTCGATCCAGGCGCGAGACTCGTCTTGACCCAGGGCCTGGTGCGCAGCCCTTTCTCCACCGCCTTCTTCGCCAGGAGTCCGGCACCCAGCATCACGGAGGGGTTGGAGGTGTTGGTGCAGCTCGTGATCGCTGCAATGACCACCGAGCCATGGCGGAGCGAAAACCGTTCGCCCTTGTACTCCACAGGAACAGCGGCTTCTTCCGTCGCTTGCTCCGCCACCTCCAGGGCGACTACGGCTGAAGAGAGCTCGGGAAGTGCGGACACTGCCGTCGCACGGGCCAGCGCCGCTCTGGCGGCCGGGGTGCCTACCTTCTCGAGGTCGATGTGCAAGGCCTCGTAGAACGCCGGCTTCGACTGGCGCAACGGGATTCGATCCTGCGGGCGCTTCGGGCCGGCCAGGCTCGGCTCGACAGTCGAGAGGTCCAGTTCCAGTGTGTCGGTGAAGTCAGGATCGGGAGTCGAATCGGTGCGAAACAGTCCCTGCTCCTTGCAATACGCTTCCACCAGTTGAACCTGCTCCTCGCTTCGTCCGGTGAAGCGCAGATAGTGGAGCGTTTCCGCATCCACGGGAAAGAATCCGACGGTGGCGCCGTACTCCGGCGCCATGTTGCCGATTGTGGCACGATCAGCCAGGGAAAGGCTCGACAACCCGGCACCGAAGAACTCTACAAACTTGCCGACGACTTTCTTGCGGCGGAGCGTCTGCGTGACTGTGAGCACGAGGTCGGTGGCCGTGGCGCCGGGCGGCAGCTTGCCATGCAGCTTGAAACCAACAACCTCGGGGATCAGCATCGACAGCGGCTGTCCCAGCATCGCCGCCTCGGCCTCGATTCCTCCGACTCCCCACCCCAATACGCCGAGCCCGTTCACCATCGTCGTGTGTGAATCCGTGCCGACGAGCGAATCCGGGTATGCAACCAGTGCTCCGTTCTGCGCGGAGGAGAAGACGACTCTGGCGAGATACTCGAGGTTGATCTGGTGGACGATACCCGTGTCAGGAGGCACGACACGGAAGTTCTCGAACGCCCGCTGTCCCCAGCGGAGGAAAGCATAGCGCTCCTGATTCCGTTCGAACTCCAGCTCGGAGTTGATCAGGAACGCCGCTTCTGAACCGTATTCGTCCACCTGAACGGAGTGGTCGATCACCAGGTCCACCGGTTGCAGCGGATTGATTTTCTTCGGGTCACCACCAAGTCGCGCCAGGGCGTCGCGCATCGCGGCCAGGTCGACGACGGCAGGCACTCCGGTGAAGTCCTGAAGGAGCACGCGGCTCGTGCGAAATGCGATCTCCTTTTCCACCTCCGCGCGGACATCCCATCGGCTGAGCGCCTCTATGTCCGTGCCGTGCACGAACGCGCCATCCTCATTCCTGAGGAGGTTCTCGAGAAGGATGCGGAGGGTGAAGGGAAGGCGGTCGACGCTGCTCCCAGCGAGCCGTTCGACGGCGTCGAGTCGGCAGATGACGTAGGAGCGCCCGCCTGCCTGGAGCGACGAGCGAGTTCCGAAAGAGTCTAGTACGATCATGCGCCGGATTCCGTTGGTATAGAAGGCGCGGCCACGAAGCGGTACCGCTAAGCCGGAGCAGCCACCACGCGCGATTTGCTGTCGGTAATCTACCCAAACTTGCAGTCCCGTGCCCGGGCACGCCGGGTGGTGCGTCGAGTGGGAACCGGACCACCCGTTGTGCCGGAGGGGCTGGCGCGCGAAATATCCGCATGTTCTCGCCTGATGCCATTCGCGCCCCTCTCGACCCGCTGGAGCTGGCCGTGGCGCTCATGAGTATCGACTCCACATCCGGCCAGGAAGCAGCAGTGGTGGCGTTCGCCGCCGAGTTGCTCGAATCGCGTGGGTGGCCCGTCACCCGCATTCCGGTCACGGAAGGGCGCGACGCCCTGCTGGCGGCCTCCGCGAGCCAACCGGACGTGACTTTCTCCACACACCTGGACACGGTTCCCCCTTTCATCCCGCCCCGCGTGGATGGACACGTACTGTGGGGCCGCGGTTCCTGTGATGCGAAGGGAATCGCAGCGGCCATGATCGTGGCCGCGGAACGTCTCCGCGATCGGGACCTGCCGGTGGCGCTTCTGTTCGTGATTGGTGAGGAGACGTCACATGACGGTGCGCACGCGGCCAACCGATTGAAGACGGGCAGCCGCGTTCTCATAAACGGCGAACCCACGGAGAACACGCTGGCGGTGGGTACCAAGGGCGCGCTGCGTCTCGAGCTGCGCACGAGAGGTGTGGCGGCACACTCCGCCTACCCGCATCTGGGACACTCGGCCATCGAGCAGCTCCTGGCGTTGCTCAATGAGTTGCCCACCCTGTCCCTGCCGAGCGATCCCGTGCTCGGCTCAACGACGCTGAACATCGGCCAGATCGGTGGGGGCGTCGCCGACAATGTAGTCGCTCCTGAAGCATGGGCGCGATTGATGTTTCGCGTGGTTACGCCGCCGCAAGAGATGCTGGCGCTGCTGGATGATTGGGTGGGCAATCGCGCCGAGCTGGTACCAGGCGCAGCCGTGCCGCCCGTGCGCCTCAACACGGTGCCCGGGTTCCCCACAGCGGTGATGGCCTATGCCACCGATGTACCGGAACTGACGAACTGGGGTCGCCCTTACCTGTTCGGTCCCGGCTCGATTCTCATGGCGCACCGGGATGACGAGCGCGTGCATGTCGAGGAGCTGCGCAGTGCCGTCGATGCGTACGAGAGGCTCGCGGTCGAGGCGGTGAGGGCCTGAGTCGCGTTGATCAGTCGTCAGCAGCGTCGAGCGTAGGCTCTCGCTCAGGTGAGGTGGTAACCTTCCCTCGATCGGACAGCTCGCGCACGCTTAGGGCCCGGGTTGGGCAGTGGTGCACGAAGTCACCCTCGGCGGGAGACCATTCGAGGCTGGTACAGGTGGGATATGCCTTCCCTTCGCTGTCCATGGCCATCAGGCGTGGAGCGAGAGCGACGCAGATCCCGCACCCCACGCAGCGATCCCTGTCCACCTCCAGCTCGATGCCGCGACGGGGAAACACGCCGCCGGGCATCCGCAGCGTATCGCCCATGCCGTCCAGCACCGCCGAGGCGGCGGAATAACCAGCTTCGATCAGCTCGTCGGTCTGTGAGAAGCTGAACCAGTGGCGGTGAGCGACCGGGGGACGGATCAGAAGCATGGGTGGGCCGCCCCAGTCCTCCAGCGGACGCTGCTGAAGCGTGTGCATCATGATGGTGGCCGCGCGCATGTAGATGCTGGCAAACCCGCTTGCGGCCACGTCGCTTACCGGCTGGAGGTCCGAGCTGCCAACATCCACCGCGATGATCGCCTCCATTCCGAGTCCCGCGATGGATGCGGGAAGGTTGTCTACGGTTCCACCATCTATGCAGGTGCGTCCGTCGACGCGTCCGGGAGGGAAGAAGCCGGGAAGGGCGCAGGACGCGTAAACCGCGTCCGTAACCTGGACGTCGCGCAGACCCGGAAGGCCCCAGATCACTCGCGTGCCGTGCTCTACATCCACCGTGTTCACGAGCAGGGCACGCGGTAGATCGTTGAAGTCGCCGGCAGGTACGTTCGCCATGACCAGCTCTCGAAGCGGCTCCTCCAGATAGAGTGAGGGCGACCGCATTCGCTCGAACAGCATGCCGAAGTGGTTGATCCTGAAGAGATCACGCCGGCGGAGCCCACGAGCCCGTTCCTCCATCACGCTGATCGGCACACCGGAGGCCGCCGCCGCGGCGATCAATGCGCCGATGCTGGTGCCCGCGAACACGGCCGGCTTGATGCCGCGCTCCTCCAGCGCGCGCAACACGCCGATGTGCGCGAAGCCCTTGAGCCCACCGCCACCAAGCACGAGGGCGGTGCGCTCCGGCACGCTGTGGCCGGGCCGGACATCTGGGAGGCTGGTCGGATCGCTCATGGATCTATTACCCCAACGCGCGGCGGGGGTGTTCCCGCCAGGCGGCCGTGCCCCCGGCGAGAAATGGCTCCCCCTCTACGGAGTGACGATCGCGATCAACGCAAGGTTGCAGGGCGGAGGCGAAGGTCACCGGCTGTCGCTCAGGGCGAAGCTGCGACGGGCAGGGCCCGCGGTGGCTCCATGGCTTCCCGATCCAGGTAAATATAGAGCCCGTAGAGCGCCGTAGCGGCGCCGCCGATCATGATTATTGCGCCCGCATCGTCCCCAATGATTGCACCGGCAAGGAATATCGCACCGCCGACGATCATGAGAGTCGTGCTGCGGCGCATCCCCTGCTGCTGCTGCGGGACCACAAGGGATCCGGTTGTGGGCGGGGTGCGAACAGCCACCGCCGCGGCCTCGATAGATGGCAGGGTGGCAGCCGGCGTCAGAGCCGATTGGCTCTGTTGGGCAGACGCTGGCGCGGCCGTGACTGCGAGCAGGAGAATGGAGGCCAGTGCCGTCAGTGGCGTGGACTTGCGCATTGAGTTTTTCCTCGGTCGTTCGACGTTCACCGCGTCCGGGCGTTTGCCCGGCACGCGTTCGTGAAACCGTCAGAGTGCAAAGACGATACCGGTATCGACATCAGCCGGGCGCGACATAAGTTAGGTGCCGCTTCACTCATTCACCAAGCGTAGGACCAACGCTGTCCCCGCTACCGCGCCACCGTCCGTTTTCGGCTCTCTCTGGTGACCGATACAACGGGAACGTCCGCCCCCAGACAATCACCCTCCGACCTACCATTCGGCAGCAGTGGTTCGGAGTCCACGCTCGTTCGCGCTCTCGGCGTGCGTGGACTGTCGGCTACGTTCTTCAACATCCTCATTGGCGCGGGGATCTTCATCCTCCCCGCCACGGTGGCGGGTCAGCTCGGTGCCGCGGCGCCTCTCGCGTATGCCGTATGCGCCGTGGCCATGGGGCTCATCGTGGCGTGCTTTGCGGCTGCGGGGAGTCGCGTTTCGCTAACCGGTGGTCCGTACGCCTACGTCGAGACGGCGCTCGGCGGCTATGCCGGATTCCTGGCCGGCGTGCTGCTTTGGCTTCTGATGTCCTTTGCGACCGCTGCAGTGGCGAACGGTTTTGCCATCTCACTGGGCGAGCTGCTTCCACCACTGCGGGGCACTGCGGCCCGTGCGGTAGTGCTCCTGGTGCTGTTCAGTGTGCTGGCGGGCGTCAACGTCCGCGGTGTTAGAGAGGGGAAGACACTGATCGAGCTGGTAACCGTGGCCAAGCTCCTCCCGCTCGTCGTATTCGTTGGGCTCGGTGCCTTCTTCGTGCGCGGTGAGTATCTCGTTCCGGCCGCGCCTCCCGACATGGTGACGCTCGGGCGCGCCGCCATTACGCTGATCTTCGTCTTCGCCGGCATCGAAGCTGGCCTCGTGCCGAGTGGCGAGGTGCGCGATCCGTCGCGCACCGTCCCCCGATCACTCTTCCTCGCGATGGCGGTAGTGACGGGCCTCTACATGGCGATCCAGCTGGTCGTGCAGGGAGTACTCGGTCCGCTCGCGCCGGAGGCCGCCGACGCCCCCCTCGCGGCCACGGCTCAGCGCTTCGCCGGCTTCCCCGGACGAACGCTAATGCTGGTGGCCGCGGTGATCTCGATGTTCGGCTTCGTGAGCGGGCTCACTCTGGCCGCACCCCGGGCGCTCTACGCGCTCGCGCGCGACCGTTTGCTGCCATCAGCGCTGGCGCTGATCCATCGTCGTTACCGGACACCGTTCGTCGCGATCGTCGTGCAATCCGCGCTCGCGGCGGTACTGGCGGCTACCGGAACCTTCACGCAGCTCGTCATTCTCGCGAACGTAGCAGTGCTCGTACTTTATCTCTTGTGCTGTGTCTCGGCGTGGGTGCTCCAGCGGCGGGACGTCCGGGGAGAGGGCGCTCCGTTCGTGCTCCCAGCCGGTCCGCTCGTTCCTCTGATGGCTTGTGTGCTCATCATCTGGCTGCTCTGGAGCGCAGAGGTGCGTGAGCTGCTGGTAGTGGGGCTCGTGGTCGTAGCGTCCAGTCTGCTCTATCTACTGGCGGGACGCCCGGCAGCGCGGAGGACGACAAGTTGACCGATCCGCTGCTGATTTTTCGCCAGGAGTTTCCCATTCTCGAGCGAACGACCTACCTCGTATCGAACTCGCTCGGCGCAATGCCACGGGCCACGGCCGATCGCCTCGCTGAGTATGCCGACACGTGGTCGCGTGAGGGAGTACGGGCCTGGGCGCGCCGCTGGTGGGAAATGCCCATAACAGTGGGCGACGAGATCGCTCCGCTGTTGGGTGCACCGGCAGGTTCCGTGGCGATGGTGCCGAACGTTTCGCTCGCCCACGCCGCGATCATCTCGAGTCTCACGTATGCGCCGCCACGCGACACAATTGTCATGACCGCGCTCGACTTTCCGTCGGTTCGTTACGCCGTGGATGCGCTCGCATCGCGACTTGGTGCGCGAGTGGTGGTGGTACCAAGCGAGGATGGCATCGGGATCGATACGGAGCGTCTGCTCTCGGCGATCGACGAGCGCACGCGGCTGGTCGCCATATCGCACGTGCTCTTCCGCTCCGCGTTCGTAATCGATGCCGAGCGCGTGTGCGCGCACGCGCGGCGTATGGGAGCGCTCGTGGCGCTGGATGCGTTTCACTCGGTAGGTGTGATGCCGGTCGATGTGCAAAGCATTGGGGCGCACTTCCTCGCTGGCGGGGTGCTCAAGTGGCTTTGTGGAGGGCCGGGTGGATGCTTCCTGTATACGGCGCCCGAGGTGCGCGATGAGCTCGCTCCCGCGCTCACCGGCTGGCAGGCACACGCACGGCCGTTCGCGTTCGAGCCCGGGATGGAGTTCGCGTCGGGGGCGATGCGCTGGCTGGGTGGTACGCCCGTGATCCCCGCGCTGTATGCTGCCATCGAGGGGCCGCGCTTGCTGCGGAGCGCAGGCATGGAGCGCGTGCGCGCGAAGAGCATGCGGCAGACTGCTCAACTTGTAGCGCGGGCCGAAGAGCGTGGCTTCCGCGTGCACGCGCCTCGCGATCCCGCGCGCCGCGGCGGCACGGTGGCAGTGGACGTGCCGCATGCCTACGAGGTCGCTCAGCTGTTGCTCGAGCAGGAGATATTGATCGACTACCGGCCGGAGGCGGGAATCCGAATCGCACCGCATTTCTACACCTCCGACGAGGAGCTCGACCGTGCGGTGGCGGCAATCGACCACGCTCTGGAGAGTGGTTCATGGCGTCGCTTCGAGGGGCGCAGATCGGTGGTAACGTGACGTGAACGTGGCGCTTCGCCCGACCGGGCATCCGGGCAGCCGGGCATCCGGGCATCCGCGCTTCGGGCCGGCACCCGATCGTCCGTCCTGCTGGCACCACCTGGCGCGCTCCACTAACTTCCGCCGTCACCACTAACCGGGAACCAGATGCCCCCAGCACCGCAGAAGCTCCGGAAGCAGTACGTGAACCGGGAGTACCCATACGTGCTCCTCCGCTTCGAGGATGGTCACGAGATCGTCGTCAAGAAGGACGTGGGCAAGCAGTTCGATTGCTATGCTGGTGAGACGATCAAGGTTCTGGCCGTATTCGACCGCGATTCACCTGAGCGCGAGCTCATTGAAAGCCGCAAGGCCGACACCTTCGACGACGCCTGAGCGCACTCGCACAGTCGCCTTTGCGCTGGGCCTGCTGATAGGGTCGGCGTCACTGGCGGGATGTGCCAGCGCTCAGGCAGCGCGCGGTACCGCGCGACCCGCGGACTACGTCGCCCTCCGCCGCACGCTCGACTCCCTGGCCAGCATACACCGTGGTGTAGTCGGCTACAGCGTGCGCGACCTCGAAACCGGTGACGCGATCGCGCGCAACGGAGACGAGCCATTTGCGACCGCCAGCGTGGTCAAGGTTCCCATTCTCGTCACAGTGTTCGACCTGATCGAGCGAGGTACGCTGTCGCTCGACGATCCACTCACCGTACTGGCGATCGATCAGGTTCCCGGTAGCGGCGTGCTGCGGTACCTCCGCCCTGGTACACAGATTACCGTGGAAGATGCGGCCTGGCTGATGATGACGATCAGCGACAACACCGCCACGAATCTGTTGCTCGACCGCATCATCATCCGTCGCGTTTGGGAGAAGATGGAAGCTCTCGAACTGCCGCGAACCAAGGTGCACTCAAAGAGCTGGCTGCGGATCTCGAGTGTGGCCATGGACAGCTCGGTGAAGTACGGGTTCGGCGTGAGCACGCCGAACGAGATGGCCCGGCTTCTGGAGCTCATTGCACGCGGACAGGCGGTCAGTTCCCGCGCCGATTCGATCATGCTCCACATCATGGAGCACGACGACGACGGCCGCATGCTGCGGCGTGGTGCGGCTGGCGTGAGGGTGTCGGGCAAGACCGGCAGCGTATCGGAGTCGCGCAACGACTGCGGATTGTTTCACCTGCGGCACCGTGTGGTCATCTGCGTGTTCACCCGAGAGAATGCAGACACCACATTCTCAGTGGACAACGAGGCGCATCTCACCATTGCCCGCATGGGCGACGCCGTGATCCGCGCCTACGCCGCGTCCGAGCGCCGGAACTAGGCGCCCGGTTCCGCAAGCCGGCCGCCGGGCATGGCATATGCCCACAGGAGGAGTGGTCATGTTGTCCATCAGCGTGGAGGCCCTGGTGAAAATCAGCGTAGTGCTCGCGACCTTGGTGCTCCTGGCCGTACCCGGAGCCGCGCTTCCGGCGCAGATCACTACCGCCGTGGTCCCGCCGAGGCCGGAGCGGCCCGCGGCCGACCCCGTGGAGGAGCGCGTTCGGCGCACTGAGCGGCTGGAGGCCCGGATTACCGAGATGCGCGAATGGGTGGACTCCGTGGCCATAGAGCTGGAGGCTGTGCCGACGGTACCCGACACCCTGCCACCAGGGGATTCACGTGTGCAGCTGCGCGCCGAGGCGCCTCCGCGGACGGTACCGGCTGCCAGGGAGCCTCCGCGACCGCTGCCGGCTCCCCGAGAGCCTCCGCGGGAAACGGCCTTCCGGGAAGGCGCTCCTGCGCCCGCCACGGCCACCCCGCTGCCGCTACTGGCGATGTTCGGTGCAGCTTCGCTGGCGTTTGGCGTGCTCCTGAGGCGGCGGCGTTAGTGCGCCGGCTCTCCACCGCCTTCCTCGTGGCCGGCGCGCTCCTGCTCGGCTACGTGGGGTGGCAGTACGCCACCGGTGCGATCGCCCGCGACCGAGCCCGCGGCGAGTGGGAGGCGTTGCGCGCGCGAGAGGCGATCGTGCTGGCCAACGCATCGCTCGAGGCTCCCGTGCATCAGCCGCTACGCGCCGGAGCACCGATGGCGCGCCTGATTGTCCCGAAGATCGAGCTCGATGAGATCGTCGTCCACGGAGTCGAGGATCGGCAGCTCAACGCCGGCCCGGGTCACCTGCCGGGGACGGTGCTTCCGGGCGCCCCGGGGAACAGTGTCATCTCGGCGCACCGCGACCGGCATTTCCGCCGTTTGGGCGAGCTGGCGATTGGAGACACCGTAATCAGCGAGACCCGCTACCAGCGGGAACGTTGGGTGATCACGGACATCAAAGTGGTCCCCGCCCGCGCTCCCGCCCTCTTTCAGACGCCCGATCCCACGCTCACTCTCACAACGTGCTGGCCGCTGCGCCTGGTGGGATCAGCGCCGGACCGCCTTCTTCTGACGGCCACGCTGGTGGGGGAGGAGCGTCAGGGTTCCGGGACGTAGCCGGCCCCTGGAGCTGCCCACCTTCCATCCAGGCTCGCCGGCCGGATGATTATGGCGTAGGAGCGGGCTGCTGCTCCAGTCGTGGGTCGTGACGATCGTCGGCGTCCAGCGCCCCGCCGCTGTCTCGCCAGGCACCCATCCAGTAGAAGAAGATCAGCGCCAGCACCACCACCAGCGCGATCGCTCCTATCACCATTCCCGTCTTTGGCCCGGCGCGCGGCGAGACGTTCTCCGCCACTCTGTTGTCCCCCGTTTAGCGTTCGAGAACCTGAATGGGGGCAAGAAGGTGGCCAGTCAGGTTGTCCGGATGCGGCGCCGGATGTTAGCTCTAAAGATCGAGGAAGTGCAAACAGAGAGGTCAACGCTGACGAGGTGATCGCTCAGCGCTCCTCCTTCTCTGCAAAACCATCCTTCCAGGCCGGGAGTGCTGAGCTCGGCTTGATGCTGACTCGCGAACTTGGCCTCCAACCTGTACTCAAATGCTCAAGCTTCTAGCCGCACTCACAGTCGCGTTCTCGCTCCCTCTCCAGGCACAGCAGGTCCATCGGCCGGACAGCATCACTCCGCAAGAGCTCGATGCGCACGTTCGCTTTCTGTCTCACGATCTGCTCGAGGGGCGGGCCCCTGCTACCCGCGGCGGCAAACTCACCGAGGAGTACTTGCGCGGGCAGCTTCAGAGCTTCGGTGTGGAGCCTGGTGCTGACGGTTCCTACTTCCAGCGCGTTCCCATCGACGTGGTAACGGCTGATCAGGGGAACATCCGTGTAAGGGCGAGCGGCCGGGCGACCGGCACGCTAAGGCATCCGCAGGAGGTCGTGGTTTGGGCGGGTTCTGCCACGGAGAATAGTCGAGGGCAGGGGGAGCTGGTTTTCGCAGGCTACGGTGCGAGCGCCCCGGAGTACCGTTGGGATGATTTCGAGGGGATGGATGTGAAGGGCAAGGTGTTGCTGGTCCTGGTGAACGATCCGGGCTTCGGGACTGGCGACAGCACGTTGTTCGGCGGGCGCGCCATGACCTACTACGGTCGGTGGACCTACAAGTTCGAGGAAGCCGAGCGCCGGGGTGCCGCCGGCATGCTGATCGTTCACACCACCGAGGCGGCGGGATATCCCTGGCATACGGTGGTGGGATCGTGGGCCAAGGAGCAGCGCATGCTTCCGCGCGATCCATCGCTGCCGGCACCCCTTGGCTTTCAGGGCTGGATAACCGACAGCGCGGCTACGTCACTCCTGCGCCAGGCCGGTCTGGATCTGTCGGAGCTCCGCCGGCAGGCGCTCCGTCGCGAGTTTCGCCCGGTGAGCACTGGCATCATCGTGGATGTGGCGTTCCAGAATACCATCGAAAACCTCGAGTCGAACAACGTGGTCGGCGTCGTACTTGGGCGCGACCCGGCGTTGCGGGAGCAATACATCGCGTTCAGCGCGCACTGGGATCACCTCGGTATCGGCCCGCCGGTGGACGGCGACTCCATCTACAACGGTGCCTATGACAACGCTTCTGGCACCGCCGCGATTCTTGGTATCGCCCGCGCCTCGGCGGTCAACCCGCCGGCAGGTCGCTCCTTCCTGTTCGTCTTCGTCACCGCGGAAGAGTCGGGGCTGCTCGGGTCCGCCTATTTCGGCCGGAACCCCACCGTGCCGATAGAGCGGATCGTCGCCAACCTGAACATGGATGGCGTGACGCTGCTTGGACGCGTGCGCGACCTTCGCGTGCTCGGCGACGACAAGAGCTCGCTGGGTCCGCAGCTTGGCAGGATGATAGCCGCCCACGGCATGCGTATCACTCCCGACGCCTTCCCCGAGCGCGGCTACTTCTACCGCTCCGACCACTTCTCCTTTGCCAAGGTGGGAGTACCGGCCATTTCCGTGGCCGCCGGAATGGACTACGTGGGGAGGCCAGCCGGGTGGGGAAAGGAGCGGAGCGAAGAGTATACGGCCCGGCGCTACCATCAGCCGGCCGACAGCTACAGCGATGAGTTCGACTTCAGCGGAACGGTGCAGCTGTCCGAGATAGTGCTCCGCTTCGCCCGGGAGCTGTCGACGATGCGGGGAGTGCCCACATGGAACGCCGACGCCGAGTTCCGGGCAGTCCGGGAGGCGCAGCTTGGCGGAAACCGCGAGTGACGCGCCGCGGGCGGCCCGACGGAGAAGCCGGACCGGTCGCGCTCGAGGGGGCGATTGCTGGCGGCGGGCCCCGCCGCGAGGGTCCCGGTGGCGAGAGGCCTGCTGGGGAGGCTCCAGGCGGCGAGCGTCCCGGCCGCGACAGTCCCGGTGGCGAGGCTTACGGTGGGGGGGTGCCAGGCGTAACGCCTGGCACCCCGATCCTCCTTGACGAGGTGAGGGAGGCTCTCGATCGCGGCCGCCCGGTCGTGGCGCTGGAAAGCTCAGTTCTGGCGCAGGGGCTCCCGATTCCGGCCAACCGCGAGGCTGAGGCGCGGATGGCTGGGGCGATCCGACGCGCGGGGGCCGTGCCAGCGGTCACCGCGGTGATCGCTGGCCAGGTGCGGGTAGGACTGGATGCCGAGGCGACGGCTCTCCTGCTCCGCCGGGAAGGGGTCGGCAAGGTCTCTGCCCGCGACCTGCCAGTGGTGGTCGCGAGGCGCACGCATGGCGCGACAACCGTCGCGGCGACACTGGCGATCTCCAGGGCCGCCGGTCTGCGCGTGCTTGCGACGGGCGGGATCGGGGGCGTGCATCTGGAGCCGCTCTTCGACGAATCCCCCGACCTCGGCGAACTTGCCCGCACTCCCATGGTAGTGGTGTGCTCCGGAGCCAAGTCGGTCCTCGACCTGCCAGCCACCTTCGAGAGATTGGAGACGCTCGGCGTCACGGCAGTAGGGTTTGGAACCAACGAAGTGCCCGGCTTCTTCACTACCGGGACGGGGATCCCGCTGCCGGCGCGGGCGGAATCGGCCGAGGAGGTGGTCGCCCTTTTTGAGGCCTGCCGAGCCCTTGGGCTTCCCGGCGCCCTGCTCGTCCTGAACCCCTTGCCCCATGGTGACGCGTTGCCACGCGCGGTGGTGGATCGTGCGATAGGAGAGGCGATTGCCGAGGCACGGAGGGAGGGGGTGCTGGGTCCGGCCATCACTCCGTGCCTGCTGGCAGCGGTGGAACGCGCCACGGCCGGCGCCTCGCTGCAGGCCAACCTGCGGCTTCTCGAGCGTAACGCCGTGCTCGCCGCGGAGATCGCGGTGGTGATGTCGCGGCATGAGGCGGGGAGGGGGAGATAGGAAACGCGTCCGGCGGTTAGCGCAGGACGCGTTGCGAAAGGGAGGTATGTATTCAGTGCAAGCGCGACGTTGTCAACGGGTTGAACTCGGCGCGCGCCCAATGGTACTATAGTCATACAAATCCTACCGTTGGAGGCTCCTTCTCCATGCCCACCCCGTTCCTGAGTTCCGAAGAGTACGACGAAAGGGCGCATCAGCTCTACAACGAGGGGTTGTACGAGGAGGCGCTCGACGTGCTTCGCGAGGGGCTCGCGCTCTATCCGAATTCGGTGGAGCTGCACATCGGGGTGGGCTACGCTCGACTGGCACGCGAGGAGTACGCCTGGGGGCGGCAGGCATTCGAGAAGGCGCTGATCCTGGATCCGGACCATGAGGACGCGTTGGCCGGCATGGGTGAGACGCTGCTGAAGTTTGGCCGTCGCGAGGCCGCTGAGCGATCCTTTCGGCGAATCCTGGAGCTCGGGTACAGCGACGACATCGATCTGATCCTTCAGGTGGGCCGTGCATGCTTCCGGGACGGACTCAGCGAGCTGGCCCTCGAGTACTTCGAGATCGCTGCGTCGGAAGTGCCGGAGCTTGCCGAGGCGCACGCATGCATTGGCTATACCCAGCACTCGCTCGGCAACGAGGAGGAAGCGATCGGCGCATTGCGTCGCGCACTCCAGCTGGACGAGGAGCACACCGAGGCCCGCATCTATCTGGCGAATATCCTTTTCGACCGGAATGATCACGAGGGCGCGCTCTACCATCTCGAGCTGACTTCGCCCGACGATCACTGGCAGGATCTAGGCATCTACCGGCTCATCGAGCTCAAGAAGGCGCATCACGGTTTGCCGGATGATCACCCGGAGCTTCGTCCGTGGCTCGATCGCCTTGTGGAGCTCACCGGTGAACCGGACGACATCGACCTGCTGCTCGCCGAAGTGGAGAGCGCGGCTAATGATCATGCGAGTGGCAGCGAGTCGCGCAATCAGCTGGAGCTGTTCGGTGTGCTGCTGTCTGATCTGGCAGAGCTTCGCTCGGACGATAGCGAGCACCACATCGAGACGAGCGACGGCCGGAGTTTCGCGGGGAGCTGGGAGGAGATCGTGCGGCGGATGCGCGATGAGGACATGACCTGCGCCGATCACTCTCTGGAGGAATTCATGCGCGCCCAGGCCCGAAGGGCCTATCATGAGAGGAAGGTGCGCATTCCGGCGGATGATGCGGAGAGTTTCCTCCGCGGAAGCGCGAGCGCGGGGCTGCTCCGTATAGTGCGGTGAGCCCTTCCGACCGCCGGGCTGCGCTCTCCGCGCTGGATGCCGCAGCCCCACAGGCGCGGCGGCTCAGGAGGGCGGGGGCGGCCGAGTCCGAGGACAGCGCAGCGGACATCATAGAGCTGTGGAGTTCCACCGAGACGGCGCTTCGTTCGCTTCTGGGCGGCGCGCCGTTTGCCGGCAGGGATCTGGTGGGTGAGGTGCGCCGTCGAGAGTTGATCAGCCTCGGCACTGCGCACGCACTGATCGATTTTCTGGAGGTGCGCGAGCGGGCCGACCACCCGGACTACATTCCAACCCAGGCCGATGCTGACGCGGCCCGCGGAGCTTATGACTCGTTGCGCGCCGGTCTGGCCGAGCACGCGCCGCGCGAAGATCCTGCTATTGCTGCACCCCCGCCGCCGGCGGCGCCGCCTCCTGCCACACCAGCGACGGCACCGCGGCGCCCTTTTGCACTTCAGCGCACGCACCTGGTGATCGGCGCGGCGGCGCTGGTGCTGCTGCTCGTGGTGGCTGTGGGGGTAGCACTTGTGCGGAGGCCGGCGGCCTCGCCACCGGAACTCGCTCAGGGCGTGGCGGCATACCAGCAGGGGCGTCGCGATGAAGCGATGACGCTCTTCGCGCGTGCCGCACTACGCGATGCGAACCGCGCTGCGCCATTTCTCTGGATGGCGCGCGTTCACCGTGAACGCGGCGAATTTGCGGCCGCTGTTCGCAATCTCCAGCGCGCAGCGGAGATCGATCCGCAAAGCGCCGACGTGCATCGCGAACTCGCCTCGTACTTCCTGGCGCGTGGGAGCTACGAGCAGGCGCGCCAGGGATACGTGCGCGCGCTCCAGTTGAACCCCGAGGATCGCGGAGCGCAGGGTTATCTGGCCTGCTCGCTCCTCCGGCTCGGGCGCCCCGCCGAGGCGCAGCGGTGGTTCCAGTACGCGGGGCCCGGTCCATGGACCGCTTGCCTCCAGGTGGCGCCTCCAGCGCCGCCGCCATGATCGAGCTCTATCGAGTCACGAAGATCTACGGAAGCTGGCGAGGTCGACGCGTCACCGCGGTCGAGGACTTCTCCCTTCGAGTGAGCTGGGGTGAGGTGCTCGGGATCGCCGGTCCCAATGGCGCCGGCAAGAGCACGTTGATCTCGCTCCTGCTCGGCTATCTACGCCCTACGTCCGGCAGCGTGAGGGTCGATGGACTGTCGCCGCGGGCGTACGTCGAACGACATGGCGTCGGATATGTTTCCGAGCTGATCGCCATTCGACCACGCTGGACGGCGCGTCAGACGCTCGTTCGTTATGCCACGCTTGCAGGTGTCCCGCAGGGGAAGATCGACGCGCGCGTGGATGGTGCAATCGAGCGTCTCGGCATTGGAGAGCATAAGGACAAGCGTGTGAAGGCGCTCTCCAAGGGAAATCTGCAGCGGCTCGGCCTGGCGCAAACCCTCCTGCGAAACGAGCGCGTGATGATCCTCGACGAGCCAACTCATGGCCTCGATCCGGTCTGGACGCAGCGGTTTCGCGATCTGGTGTACGAGATCAGGTCGCCGGATCGAGTCATCCTGATCGCCTCCCACAACCTGGACGAGCTCGAGAGACTCTCGGATCGTGTCGCGATCATCGACCGCGGGCGACTCCAGCGTGTGGTGGAGCGACGGCACGCGGAGGATGCCACGGGCACAACTGTCTACCGCATCTCGCTCGCCAGCGGCGCTGGTCTGATTCCGGAGGTGTTTGCCGATGCGCGCAGCATCGGGAACGGCACCTTCGAGATAGTGGCCGAGCTCGGTGCCTTGAATGCGGGGCTTGCGCGGCTGCTAGCAGGAGGCGCTCTCGTCAGCGCCGTGGTGCCGGCGTATTCGGCGCTCGAGCGCGCCTTTCGCGAGGCGGTTCGCGGAGACGATCAGTGAGAGGCCGGCTGGGAGCGTACGCGGCCTGGCAGGCGCGGGACTTCGTGTTCGAGCGCGGGTTCCCGATGCTCATCGTCAGTACCCTGATGCTGTTTCCGGTATTCGCGATCGCGAGGGTGGCTCGCCGGCAGGCCCCCGTGGATGCCGACGTAGGCGAGCTGGTGTTGTCCGCCTTGCTTCAGACCGTGCCGATCCTCGGCTTCGCGCTGGTGATCCTGGCGGTCAACGGAATCATCTCGAACGACCGGAATCGCGGCTACTTCCGCTTCCTTTTCGCGAAGCCGATCTCGCTGGTGCGCTACTACGTGCAGGCGTTCCTCATCAGTGGTACCGGAGTGCTGCTCGTCGGACTGCTGATTCTCACGTTCCTGTACGCTCTAGCCTATCCCATACTGCCACTCGGCATGCTGGCGTTCCTCGGGCTTTACTTCGTGGGGGTGGGTGGACTGTGCTTTCTGTTCTCGAGTGTGTTCCGGGCAGACTGGATTCTGGTTGCCGGCGTATGGACGGTGGCCGCCATACTTCGTGCGCTCTATCCGGCCGATGAGAGCTGGTATGGACGAGTCTTCCATGTGATCATGCCACCGTTTCATCTGGCTGGCGGATTGGCGGATTCCCTGGTACGCGGGCAGCCGGTCGTGCCGAGTGACGCGATCTGGCTTGCCGGCTACGGTCTTGGTGCGTTCCTGCTGGGCCTCGTTCTGCTGCGTTGGCGGCCGCTCGCCCCATGACGGTGTGATCGAGCTTCCGCTTTTCGACCCGACCACCGTTCATCGCCGCACCTTCGCCAACGGCTTGCGGTTGCTGGTGCATCGTGATTCATCGGCCCCGGTCGTGGCCGTCGTGACCTGGGTGCGCGCCGGCTACTTCGATGAGACGGATGACGTAGTCGGCATCTCCCACGTGCTCGAGCACATGTTCTTCAAGGGCACTCCGACGCGAGCCGTGGGAGAGATCTCCCGCGAGACGAAGGCGGCGGGCGGCTACCTGAATGCCGGCACGATCTACGACCATACCAGCTACTACACCGTTCTTCCCTCCTCGGGATTCGCACGAGGACTGGAAATCCAGTTCGATGCCTACGCGAACTCGGTGATTGATGCCGAGGAGCTCTCGCGCGAGCTGGAGGTGATCGTCGAGGAGGCGAAACGGAAGGCGGATGATCCCTCGGCCGTCACGATCGAGACGCTCTACGAAGTGCTGCACGACCACCATCGCATGCGCCGGTGGCGTATGGGGCACGAGCCGGAGCTGCGTGCGCTCACGCGGGAGCATGTCGTCGATTTCTACCGGAATTTCTACCGCCCAGGTAACACTCTGCTCGTCATCGTGGGTGATGTGGAGCCCGAGCAGGTGTTCGAGCACGTGGCGCGTCTCCACGGCTCGCTCGACGCCGGCGACGTTCGCCGCTCACCTGGCGCGCCCGAGCCCGAGCGAGTGGGTTTCCGTTTTCGCGAGCTGAGCGGCGATGTGATGCAGACGCAGGTCGCGTTTGGTTTCCGCACACCAGGCACGATGCACGGCGATACGCCGCTGCTGCACGTGGCCGCCACGGTACTCGGAGCCGGTCGTGCGTCACGGCTCTTCCGCGCGGTGCGTGAGAGAAAGCTCGCCGCGGCAGTTTCGGCATTCAACTACACGCCCACCGAACTGGGTGTCTTCGTAATGCACGCCGAGGGCCAGCCGTCCACCGCGCACGAGGGCGCGCTCGCTGCGTGGGAACAGGTTTGCGACCTCCGTGATGCTGGCGTGGGCCGCGACGAGCTGTGGCGTGCTCGCCGCGTGCTCGAGTCGCGATGGATCAGGCGCCTCGAGACGATGGAAGGGCAGGCCAATTATCTGGTGGAGTGGGAAGCGCAGGGTGACTGGACGCTCGGAGAGCGTTTTCTACAGTGTCTTCTCACGGCGGAGCCGGAGCAGGTCACCGACGCCATACGGCGATATCTGGAGCTGGATCGTGCGGCGGTCGTGACGTACAGACCGGCAGCTGCCGAGCCGCTGGCGGGGGATGCTGGAGAGCTGGAGCGTCTTCTCGCCAAGGTGCGCGCTCGTCCGATCACGCCGCCACCGCCACGGGTGCCCTGGAATCCGCCTGCGCTCCAGGATGTGCCGCGCCTCGAGGGAGAGATCGCGGGCATCAGCGTCTTCAGAACCGGCACCGGTGTCCCCATTCTGGTGCGGCGCAAGTCTGGCGGCCGCCTGCTTCATCTGGCCGTGCACGCCCGCGGCGGCGCGCCCGCCGAAGGCGAGGAGCTTGCCGGCATGACGGCGCTGCTGGTGCGCACAGCGCTGAAGGGGACGGTACGCCGCACCGCCGCACAGGTAGCGGAGGATGCCGAGCTGCTCGGTGGCGGGATCGCGCCGCTTGCCGGTGCCGACTCTTTCGGATGGACGACGTCGGTTCCCATCTCGCACGCGGAAGCAGCCATCGAGCTTCTTGCCGATGTTGTGCTCACCGCCACCTTCCCTGACGAGGGGCTGGAAACCGAGCGGGCCGTGGCGCTGGCGGACCTCGCGCAACTGCGCGACGACATGTATCGCTTCCCAATGCGCCTCCTGGTGCAGGCGGCGTTCGCCGGACACCCCTACGGGGTGCCGGTGTCCGGAACCGATGCGTCGCTCGGCGGTATTGACGTGGACGGTCTGAGGCGGTGGCACGGAGCGTGGGCGCTCGGCGGCGAACTCGTCATCGCGGCCGTGGGTGACATGGACCAGGGGGAGCTTGCCGCCGCCATTGCGCGCTGCTTTGCCCAATTGCGCCACGACGAACGACCCGCGCTCCCCCCTCCATCGTGGCCCGCATCCCCGGTGTCGGTGTCAGCCAGCCGCGGAAAAGCGCAGACGGCGCTCGCTCTGGCATTCCCGGGCCCGGCGCACCGCGATAGCGATCGTTTCGCGACGAGGCTCATCGCCGGTGTCGCCAGCGGCCTTGGCGGAAGGTTCTTCGAGGAGCTCCGCGATCGGCAGGCGCTTGCCTACACCGTAACGGCGGCGCCCCTGGAGAGGCGCCTGGCCGGCGCGTTCGTGGCGTACATCGCCACGTCGCCCGAGAAGGAGGACGCGGCACGGCGCGGCCTGCTCGAGCAGTTCGCTCGCCTGCGTGACCAGCCGGTTTCGTCCGATGAGCTCGACCGGGCTCGCGCCTATGCACTGGGCACGCACGCCATCCGGCAGCAGTCGAGTGCAGCGCTGTTGGGTGAGATGATCGACGCGTGGTTGCTGGGGGAAGGGCTCCACCAGCTTGCGGAGTACGAGGCGCGATTGCGTGCCGTCACTCCCTCACACATGCAGGACGCTGCTCGCCGCTACTTCGATGAAACGCGATTGGTGGAGGCAGTGGTTCGGGGAGATACGGTGAAGTCCGCCTAGGGCGTCGCCTCCGGCACTGCGGCTTCCGCAATGGAGCGAACGGCCTCAGCCACACGATAGGCTGCCGGCCGAATTCTGCCACCCGGCGCGCGAAGGCCGGTGGGGGATTCGTAATCCGAAGCTTGATGTACGATGAAGCCGCGGATCAGTGGCTGGCTGGTCGCCCACGCCAGTGCGCCCCAGAGCGCGCGTGTCTGGTTGGCGTCGCCATGAGAGACCGGGAAGGCACCTCCCTCGAGAACCCAGTGCTCTACGCTGCTCGGCGTCGCACGCATCCACCGAGCCGCGGTGCTCATGCGAGCGTCGAGTCGCGAGCCGCCCAGATAGCCCGGAAAGACGGACAGACCCACGGCATCCGCCGGTGAGGTCGTTCCTGCCGCCCACGCATAGAGAGCGCTGTCGGCGGCGGTGTAACCACCCACGTGTACCAGCAGTCTCGCTCCGGCATGACCGCGGCGGATCGCGCTGCGCGCTTCCGAGAGGTAGGACTGCCAGGTGGCATCGGGCAGGCTACCAAGCCGGTTCGCTGTGGCCCCGTAGGGATCCACCATCGGCACTACATACTCGGGACGCAGCACGCGGGCGACGCGTTCCAGGTCGTCGACCCGCGCACGAAGATAGCCGTCGGGGTCACGGCGCGCGCGTCCGCCCTCGCCACGCGAAATGTCGAGGGCGACGATCAACGTCCGTCCACTACGGCGAGCATCCAGCCCGGCAGCCAAATCCTCCAGCGCCGCCGCAGTCGTCCCTCCGGGGGACAGGTAGACGCTCATCACGTCTACGCCCGTCGTATCGATCATCGCGAGATCACTCTGGAGCGCGAGTGGAGGGGGCCCGGCCGCGAGCGTGGGCAGAATCTTGAGCCCTATGCTGAACCCGTGGTCGGGACGCTCCTGCAGCCGCTCACCCCCCAGGTGCCCATAGCTCGCTACCGCCCGCGCACCCTCAGGCACCTTGAAAAGGATGAGCGCCAGCCATACTGCGGCGAGTGCGGCGGCGGCGCTTCGCCCCAGGGTGCCCATGCCTCGCCGCCCCGGCGAAGCCGGAGCGAGGAGCGGCACGTGCAGGTGGTATGGTTCCAGGAGCGCCATCGGCTGCGTCCCGAGCGCCAGCGCGCTCGTCTGGGCGGCGGAGAGCGCCAGAAGCGCTTCGGGTGGGTCGACGCCGCGCTGCACCAGATAGCGTGTGCCGTACGCGATGGCGAGGAGCGCATTGTACACGAGGATCGGCGCTGCCAGGAGGATCGCCGCGCGTCCTCGCAGCACCGCGATCGCCGCCTGCACAGTCATGAGCAGGGCGGTGGCAGGCCAGATCCAGGCGATGGTGTGCAAGGCTCTACCGGAGAGCAGCGACGCGGAGGCAATGACCACGAAGAGCGCCGGAGCAATCACCAGTCCGGTCACGGCCGAGAGGGCGCCCATCGCGTACGGCGTGGCGGGCATTCCTGCGATGCGGCCGGCCATGGCGATGTTCCAGAGCACCGCCACCACGGAGAGTGCGAGATGCACTGTGGTGAGATCGGTTGCCGCGAACCGCGTCATGAGGGAGCAGCGAAGGATGAGGTAGTTGGTTGCAGCGAGCGCTCAGAACATCGACATGGCCAGTACCGACCGCAGCGATTCGTTTGTGCTGCGCAGCCGCCCGCAAAGCATCCGCACAACTGCGCGCAGCACCTTGAGCGCGAGGTCCTGGTTGAAGTCGAACAGCATCTCGAGGTCGGGACGTGCGATGGTGAGGAGCGTAGCGCTTCCGTGTGCGATGGCGTCGGTGGAGCGCTCACTTCGGTCGAAGACGGCCATCTCACCGAACATGGCTCCGGGGCCGAGCACGGCAAGCGCCTCCTCGCCTGCGCCGGGGATCTGACGACTGATTCGAACTTCGCCGGCCAGCACCACGTAAAGGCGATTTCCCGCCTCTCCCTCCCGGAAGATGTACTCGCCTCCGCGGTATTCGCGCTGGGTGGCCAACTCGCCAATCTGCTCGAGTTCGGATTCGTCCAGCTCGGCGAAGATGGGAAGGGAAGCGAGCAGCGTCGTCTGCGCGGCCATTGGCAGTGGGTGTGAGGGCGTCGCAAGCTAGTGTGAGGGCGTCGCAAGCTAGGGCGAACCGGCGCGGATTGGCAAGCGGCGTGTGAGAGGCGTAAGTTTTTCCGCCGTGGCTACGTACTCGCTTCTGACTCCGCCCAACCTCGTTTCGCTGTCGCGCTTCCCGATGGCGGCGGCGTTCATTGTTTTCGATCATGCTCCGACGCGCGTGGTGCTCCTGATGCTGGCGTCGCTCAGCGATCTGCTGGACGGATGGCTGGCGCGACGGTCGGGCCGAAGCTCCACGCTGGGCGCGCTGCTGGATCCGATTGCAGACAAGACGTTCGTCTTGGTCGCCCTGCTCGTCTTCGTGGTTGGCGGCGATCTGAGCCTCCCTGCGTTCTTCATCGTGCTCTCGCGCGATCTCGCCACCGCGGCGGGGTTCGTGGTCGCCTGGCGCCATCCGGAGCTGACGCCCACCACCTTCCGTGCTCGCTGGCCAGGCAAGGTGGTGACAGTGCTGCAGATCCTCGTTCTTCTGGCGCTCATTCTGGCGGCGCAACTCGTTCCCGCACTCGTCGCTGCAACGGCACTGGCGTCGGCGTTGGCGATCGTGGATTACACCCGCGCCCTCCATCGATCGCGCGTACGCCAGTGAACCAGCTGCGCGCGGCACTGGCCGTGCCCGCGGCGCTGATGATGCTGTTGGTGCCACTTCGTGCCGGACTCGAGGCGCAGGGCGCTGGCTCTCGGGCGAACGCGCCCAAGCCCGAGGCGCGAGTGGAAGCGCTCATCGCCAGCGCCGACGCCCTGCATGCCGGCCTTGGACTCGGCAAACGATTGGGCCGCACCCTGTCCATTGCTGCGCTCGGCACTGCGGCCATCGCCCGCGAGGAAGGCGGTGTGGACACGCGGCTCGAGGTCACAGCTCGTTTCCACCTCGATCCCGAGCGCCGTGCGTCCGTAGCGGTCTACGCGGCGGGAGGTGCTGCCGCACTGCGCCGCGATCATTCCGAGTGGAGCGGTGCGCTGATCGCGCTTATGGGGGCCGAGGTTGGCCGGGCTCGATGGCTTCCATTCTTCGAGGTGGGCTTTGGCGGCGGCCTGCGTCTGGTGGCCGGGATTCGAGCGCGGTGAGTCTGCCGTACTCGTGCACATCCTCTTCGGAAAGCGTGCCTGATTTCGCAGTTGAGATCTCCTGCGAAACAATCTGTTCAGCGAGTAAGCAGAGCAACAAAGGCCCCCGCTTGCGAGGGCCCCGATACTTCCATGTAGCTTTCTGCGGCCCAGTGTTGCCGGTGGTAGCTAGGCGGCGGAGGCGTTTTCGACCTCGACCACCTGACCATCTTCGGCGACCTTCGACTTGGGCGGCTGGCAGAAACGCTCGCCGAGGGTGCGAAGCTCCGCCAACTGTGCGAGGGTCAGTTCCGGGTACCGCTCTCCGAGATACGCAAACGTCTCGTCTAACCACTCGCCTTGGTGCTCGACAGCTGCCTGGAGCACCCCACACCGGATAATGTGCTGGAAAAGCTCGTCCCGGGCCTGCTCGAACGGTGTCGGCTCTGCCACGGGCTCTCTGCGTCGATTCCTATCTCGCGCCAATTGCACCTCGCTCAGTGTAAAGACTTATAAAGCTAACAGGAATCATGAGGCATACCAAGTGATGGTACCTGCACAATAAGCACGATCCGCGCCCCCGGACGAGTGGACAGGCGGCCTGCGCCCGGATCCGGAATCGCTTGTACCACTCGCCGGGCTCTGCTTGCCGGTTCGGTCCCCTGACGGCCTTCGGGCAGTCAGCGTTCGGCAAGCTCGAGTAGTAGACGCGCCAGCGCGTCCGGAGTCTCTTCGGGCACCAACCGCCCTGTCCCGCGGAGGCGCGTCAGAGTGGATCCGGGTATCGCGGACTGAAGGCGTTCAGGTAGCCCGCTCTCGAGAAAGCGCTCCTCCTCGCCCCAGATGATTGACGTGGGCACCCGGATGGAGGACAGATCGAGCAGCCGCACATCATCATCGCTGAGCGCACGGGCGAGCAGCAGTAGATGCGCGACCCCTTCGCTCCCCGTGAACGGGGCGAGATAGCGGGCAACGAGAGCGGGCGGCATGTGCTCCGGATCGGCTACTCCGCCCTCGAGTACCGGACGAAGAAGGGGTGCGGCGCCAAGCACGCCGCGCGCGATGCGCAGGGCAAACCTGGCCGTGCCGCGCTGCACCAGACGTACTTCTCGTCCGGGGCACTCGTCGAACCCGACACTGTTCACCAGTCCGAGACGGGCTACCCGCTGTGGATGGTGCAAGGCCAGTCGGAGCGCGACGCCGCCGCCGATGTCGAGCCCGGCCACCGTGGCGCGCTCCACTCGCAGCCCAAGCATGGCCCGCTCGATGTATGCGGTCTGAGCGGCAATCGAGTAGTCCGCCTCCAGCGGCCGGTCCGACTCGCCGTAGCCGAGCAGATCCAAGGCGTACGCGGTGTGGCCGGCCGACGCCAGCTCGGTCCCCACGTCACGCCATAGAAAGCTTGATGTGGCAAAGCCGTGCAGGAGCACGAAAGGCTCACCGCCCTGCCCATATCTGTCAACGTGAACCGACCCGCCACCGATCGGGATTCGCAGGACGTCTGCGTTCATGAGGCTCCGGCGCCGCGCAGCGCGCCCGCCGCGCCGCGAGTGGATGCTAGCCACCGTGACGCAGGGGTCAAGCACAGCGTCTCGCTTGCGGAACCTTGAGGCGCTAATAGTTTTCAATGGTTGATGCCGTTCAGGCCGCGCGCGGCGCAGCGGCTCCAGCCCGACGGCATTCCCCGCAGTTCGGCTCGACTGCGCCTCTGTGCTCCAGTGGCCCTGCGCGCCCGCGCGGGTCGGAAGGCCGAGCCTCATCGCCCGCTGCCTGCGGGCGGCGCCGCGTACAGGAGTTGACGAGATGGCCGATCCCGAGCAGACGTACGACGACTC
>CAYXRS010000029.1:0-28520 GCA_964467195.1 uncultured Gemmatimonadaceae bacterium | reverse complement strand
TCGCCGGTATCGTCACCGTGTCCTGCGGTCACTGCCACCCGAAGGTCACGCGCGCTGTTCAGGAGCAGACGGCCATGCTCCAGCATGCGACGACCATCTATCTGCACCCCAACCTGGCGCTGCTCGCGAAGAAGCTCGCGTCGAAGATGCCCCCCGGCCTCGATGTCACCTACTTCGTCAACAGCGGCAGCGAAGCAAACGACCTGGCCATTATGATGGCGCGGCTGTTCACCGCAAGCACAGACGTGATAGCGCTGCGCAATGCCTATCACGGCGGCTCGCCGGGCGCGATGGGCCTCACGTCGCACAACACCTGGAAGTTCCCGGTGCCACAGAGCCTCGGCATTCATCACGCCGTCAATCCCGACCCGTACCGTAGCGCCTTCAGCGGTGATCCGGATGAGATTGCGCGCCAGAGCGCCGCCGACATCCGCGAGATCATCCGCTACTCGACGCCCGGCCGCATCGCCGCGTTCATTGCCGAGCCCATCCAGGGGGTGGGCGGCGCGACATCGGCCGCAACGAACTACTTTCGGGAGACCTACGCCATTGTGCGTGAGCACGGCGGTCTTTGCATTGCCGACGAGGTGCAGACCGGCTTCGGCCGTACTGGTGAGCACTACTGGGGTTTCCAGAACTTTGGTGTCGTGCCCGATATCGTGACCATGGCCAAGGGGATCGGCAATGGTGTCCCGCTCGCCGCCGTGACGACACGCATGGAAATAGCGCGCACGCTGACGCAGCGTGTTCACTTCAACACTTTTGGCGGCAACCCGGTGTCCATGGCGGCGGGTCTCGCCGTTCTGGACGTGATCGACGAGGAGGGGCTTCAGGAGAACTGCCGCGTCGTCGGCGGCCGGCTGCTTCATGGACTCCGGCAGCTGGCCGAACGGCACCCGCTCATCGGCGACGTTCGCGGCATGGGCCTGATGCTCGGCATCGAGCTGGTTCGGGACCGCGCCACCCGCGAGCCTGCAAAGCGGGAGACGCTCGACGTGCTGGAGCACGCGCGCGAGATGGGCGTACTGCTGGGCAAGGGCGGACTGGATGGCAACGTGATTCGCATGAAGCCGCCGATGTGCATTACCGCCGAGGACGCCGATTTCGCGCTGCACGTTCTCGACAGGGCGCTGGCGGCTGCCGGAAAGTAACGCACTGAAGTGCGGCAGACTGTCTGATTCGCAGGAGGGGAGATGAGCTTCACCAGGGTAGTGAGGGGCGGAACGGTGGTCACGCCGGAAGGCACGTTCGTGGGCGATGTAGGCATCGAGGGCGAGCGCATCACCGCGGTTGGGGCCGACCTCAATGCGTCGGGAGCCGATGTCATTGATGCGACCGGGCATTATGTCATCCCCGGTGTGCTGGACGTCCACGTCCACCTCGAGCTGCCGTTCTGCGGCACTGTCTCGGCCGATGACTACCGATCGGGCACGCGCGCCGGTGCTCGCGGCGGTGTCACCACGCTCATCGACTTCGCCATTCCCTACGCCGGCGAGTCGCTGTCTCAGGCCGCCGACAACTGGTTGAAGCGTGCCGACGGCAAGGCGCTCATCGACTACACCTTTCACATCTGCATCACGCGATACGACGAGCACCGCAGCCAGATCGCCGGGATGGTGGAGCGCGGCTTCACCACGTTCAAGGAGTTCATGATCTACGAGTCCGAGGGCTGGCAGTCGGACGACCGGGCGCTGTTCGGGACGCTCGAGCAGATGCGCGAGTATGGTGCCATGCTGCTGGTCCACGCCGAGTCCTCGCGGGTGCTCGACGAGCTGATCGCGCGCCACCACACACCCGAGCTGATGCGGCGATACGGTGCCAGGCTGCATGCGATGACAAGGCCCAACTTCATCGAGGCCGAAGCGATTCAGCGCGTCGTGACCTGGTCGGAGGCCACCGGCGGCCAGCTCTACATCGTGCACATGTCCACTGCCGAGGGCGCGGACATCGTGAAGGCGGCGCAGGGGCGCGGCGTGCCAGTGCTGGCAGAGACGTGTGCGCAGTATCTGGTGCTGGACGACAGCGTCTTCGGCCGTGACGACGGCCACCTGTTCGCGTGCTGCCCACAGGTCAAGCGGTCGGCGGATTCCAGACGGCTCTGGCGCGGACTGAAGGATGGCGAGGTATCGGTGATTTCGACCGACACCTGTACGTTCACGCGCGAGCAGAAGGCAATGTGGAACGGAGACTGGACGAAGATCCCGATGGGCATGCCCGGTCTCGAGACGCTGCTGCCGATCACGTACACTCATGGCGTGCTCGCCGGCCATCTCACGATCGAGGAGCTGTGCGGCACTCTGTCCACAAATCCCGCGCGGATCATGGGCCTGTACCCGCGAAAGGGCGCTATTCAGGTCGGTGCCGACGCCGACATCGCCATCATCCATCCTACGTCCACGATGGTCGTAGATCCCTCCACCATGGAGACGAATGCGGACTGGTCGCCCTACGAGGGCTGGCCGCTGGCCGGTTTCGCCAGGACCACGCTGTCCCGCGGCGACGTCATCGTAGACGATTACCGCGTGATCGGGCGCGAGGGGCGCGGCCGATGGCTGCCGCGTGAGTCGGCCGGCCTCGCGGTCGCCGGTACACCGTCGCGACCGCGGGACGGCACGCGCGCGGTGATGGCAACGGCATGAGCAGCGCTTTGCCGGCGGACACCGAAATCACGCTCGCCGGCGACGCCTCGCTCGCCGGCGAGCTCGGCGATCTCTCGGCCAGTTCTCTCTGGAACCGCGACCTGGCACCTACGCCGCCGTCGCGCCGTACCTGGTCCACGTACAACATCGCCGCCCTCTGGATCGGCATGAGCGTCGTCATCACGACGTACACGCTGGCGTCCGGACTGATGTCGCAGGGGATGAACTGGTGGCAGGCTCTGCTGACGATTCTGATGGGCAACACCATCGTCCTGATACCGATGGTTCTCAACGCCCACGCCGGCACCAAGTACGGCATCTCCTTCCCCGTGCTTTGTCGCGCCAGCTTCGGCGTGCTCGGTGCCAACGTGCCGGCGCTGTTGCGCGCCGGTGTGGCATGTGGCTGGTTCGGCATTCAGACGTGGATCGGCGGGCTTGCGCTGAACGCCCTGCTCACGGCCGCCGTACCGGCGTGGGCTACTGTGCCTGGCGCGATGTGGATCGCTTTCGGATCGTTCTGGCTCGTGCAGGTGGCGATCATAGTGCGGGGCACCGAGGGAGTTAAGAAGCTGGAGAGCTGGGCGGCGCCGCTGCTGCTGCTCGGTGGTCTGATCCTGCTGATCTGGGCCGTTCGCGCCGGTGGCGGACTCGGCACGGTGCTCGGTGAGTCGCAGCGGTTGCAGGATGACGGTGGCCGGTTCTGGTCGGTTTTCCCCGCCGCGCTCACTGCCTGCGTGGGCTACTGGGCCACTCTCAGCCTCAACATTCCCGACTTCACCCGCTACGCGAAAACCCAGCGGTCACAGATGCTCGGTCAGGCGTTGGGTCTTCCTACGACGATGACTGCGTTCGCATTCATCGGCGTCGCCGTCACCGCTGCCACGGTGGTGCTGTTCGGGGAGCCGGTGTGGGACCCGGTGGCGCTGATAGCCCGCATCGGCAGCCCGGCCGTAATCATCGCCGGTACCATCATCATCATCGTCGCGCAGATATCGACGAACATGGCGGCGAACGTCGTTTCGCCGGCCAACGACTTCTCGAATGTTTCGCCGCGCCGGATCAGCTATGTGACCGGCGGCCTGATCACCGCCGTGATCGGCATCCTCATCATGCCGTGGAAGCTTTACTCGGATGCCGCAGCGTACATCTTCACCTGGCTCATTGGTTACTCCAGCCTGATGGGCGCGATCGGCGGCATTCTGATCGCCGACTACTGGGTGCTGCGCCGCCAGCGGCTGTCGCTGCGCGACCTCTTTCAGCGCAACGGACTCTACACCTACGAGCGCGGCTACAACCCGCGTGCGCTCATCGCCCTGGTGCTGGCAGTGGCGCCGGTACTGCCGGGATTCCTGCGCGCCGCCAGCGTGCCGGGTGGGCAGGTGGCCGAGCCGGGCTTCTTCGACCAGCTGTACACATTCGCCTGGTTCGTCACCTTTGCTCTCGGCTTTCTCCTTTATCTTGCACTGTCGCGAGGCGCGCCGGACCAGCCTCACGTGCAACCCGCGGCTGCGGAAGAGCCCACACCCGCCATCCCCGTGGAGCACTGAACGGAAGAATGCCGAACATAGTCAAATGTGGTTTGATCCAGGCGGCGCACGCGTGCTCGACCGACGAGCCGGTACAGACCATCCGCGAAGCGAACATCGCGGTGCACGTGGATCTGATCGAGCAGGCGGGGAGGGAGGGCGTGCAGATCCTCTGCATGCAGGAGATCTTCACGGGACCGTACTTCTGTGCCGAGCAGACGCCGCGCTGGTACGACGCCACCGAGCGCATCCCCGACGGTCCCACCACGAAGCTGATGCAGGAGCTGGCGAAGCGCCACGAGATGGTGATCATTGTGCCGTTGTACGAAGAGGAGACAACGGGCGTCTACTACAATGCCGCTGCGGTGATCGATGCCGACGGCCGCTATCTCGGCAAGTATCGCAAGAACCACATCCCGCACTGCGCTCCAGGTTTCTGGGAGAAGTTCTACTTCCGTCCGGGCAATCTGGGATATCCGGTGTTCGAGACGCGGTACGCGAAAGTCGGCGTCTACATCTGTTACGACAGGCACTTCCCTGAGGGTGCGCGCGAGCTCGGATTGAACGGAGCCGAAATAGTGTTCAACCCGTCAGCCACCGTTGCCGGATTGTCGGAGTACCTGTGGAAGCTGGAGCAGCCCGCGCACGCCGTCGCCAACGCGTACTTCGTAGGTGCGATCAACCGTGTAGGCGTCGAGGAACCCTGGCACATCGGCGAGTTCTACGGCCAGAGCTACTTCTGCGATCCGCGCGGCCAGATCGTTGCCCAAGGCTCGCGCGACCACACCGAACTGATCACCGCCGAGCTCGATCTCGATCAGATTCGCGAGGTCCGGAACGTGTGGCAGTTTTTCCGCGACAGGCGGCCGGAGACCTACACCGCTATTCCACGGCTGTAGGTCCGCGCCCGGCATTCAGACGCTGGCGATCGGCTCGGACACGGAAGCGGTGACAGGCGAGAACGCAGGCCCCGGCAAGCCGCGCGACTCTCCACGTGCGATCCACCAAGCGCGGGCGCGATCCTGCGTCCATGGTTCCGGGAATCTGCACGCATTCAGTCGTCGCGCCACCTCCATCGCATCCTGCGGCCGAGCGGATGGATCTTTTGCGAGACAAGCCAGCACGATCTCATCGAGCTCCGGCGGCAAGGTGGTGGGTGCGCGGCTGGACGGACGCTCCGGGTCCATCTGGATGTGCCGCGCCACCATGTGCATTGCCGTGGGCGCCTCGAACACCAGTCGTCCAGTGAGGAGCCAGTACGTAACACAGCCAAGTGCGTAGACGTCGGCCCGGTAGTCCACCAGTTCCCCGCTCGCAACCTCCGGAGCGAGATACGCGGGCGTGCCCATCACCATGTCCGGCAAGGTCAGGCGCGCATTCACCGGTGCCCGGTGCGGGCTCCCCTTCACCAGTCCGAAGTCGAGCACCTTCACGAAATCTGCGGTAAGTCCCACGCACCCTACATGAATGTTCGAGGGTTTCACATCGCGGTGAACGAGCCCGCGCGCGTGCGCCTCGGCAAGGGACTCGCACGCCTGCGCGATGAGGTGCGCCACCCGCTCCGGCGGCTGCGGGCCATGCTCCAACACCAGCTTCTCGAAGTCAAGCCCTTCGAGCAGCTCCATCACGTAGAAGAACGTGCCGTCGTCGGCCAGGCCGAAGTCGTACAGCTTGATGGTGTGTACGGAGCCGAGCGTTGCCGCCGCTTCGGCCTCGCGGCGAAATCGCTGAATCCACACGTCGCGCTGGTCGCCGGCCGAGCCGAGCACTTCCGGTCTGATGAGCTTCACGGCCGCGGGGCGAGCCAGCAGCCGATGCGTGGCGCGATATACCTCGCCCATGCCACCGTGGCCGATCGACTCCTCCAGACGGTAGCTACCAAGCTCCCGGGCCTTTCCCACCTGACGACCCAGGCCGCGGATGATCGTTGCCGGGAGCACCGCGATGAAGGCGCAAATGTAGCTGGGCGTAAGGTACCAGATCGCGTTGAAGCCGTTTCCCTGGATTGGCAGCTCGCGAAGCACGCCCACCCCGGCGACGATCGGCTCCATGCTCGCCGCGGCGAGGCCGGCTGCCAGCGTCTTCCCGGCAGTCGACGGCGCGATGGCAGGGTAGATGAGGATGAGCACCGCCACCCATGAGACTCCCAGCGTGGGAAAGTGCGGGTGCCATTGCATCACCAGCGCTGCCAGGAAGGCCGTGGTCACCATGAAGAGCAGGCCGACGTCGATGTAGCGCTGTGCCCCGACGCGCAGACGGGATGGGAGGAGTGCCGTGATGAAGGACAGCGCGGCGCCGGCAATGGCCACCAGGTTTCCGGGCCACGGCCAGATGACGTCGTAATGAGGGTCCATACCGCCGAACGCCTCCACCACGATATTGTTCATGGCGAGGACGAACAGCCAGAGACCTCCTATTACCAGCGCGGCCGCGCGAACGCGCCGGCAACAGGTATCCAGGACTTCGCCTGGAATCGGGCGGGATGGTTGGTCGGCGACGTAGTCTTCCTGGGAATCCGAGGGCCGCGGAGCTATGAGACGCATCGTGCTCGGGGTTTCGCTGAGAGGGCCGAAAGTTGCCCCTTCATTATTGTGCCGCGCTACTCCTTGCACAATTCCCGCGGCGCCGCCGCCTTCTCGGTCTCCACGTCCGAAAGCCAGGGGCGCGCGCCCGAGCAGTCTCGTGCGCCAGCGGTGGGCTGGCTTCGATCTGAAGGTCGCCGATTCGCCGACCGCTGGTCAGGTCAGCGGGCGGAAGAGCAGCACCGGGCATGGTGCTCCGCGCAACACCTCGTCAGCCACACTTCCCAGAACGATCCGCGACGGACCCCTACGGGCTCGCGTCGTCATCGCAATGAGCCGCGCTCCGGTACCTTCGGCTTCGCCCAGGATAACGGCCGCCGCGTCCCGGTCGGCGATCACCTCGGTGCGCGCCACGGCTCCTCTCTCGCTCAGCCATCCAGCAAGCTCCTCCAACTCGCGCGCAGGGTCCTGGTCGCGACGCGAGGATCGCGAATCAGCGTGCGTGGGAACGAGCGCCGCTTCGGGGTGAACTACGCGCAACAGGGTGAACGCGGCATCCCGTGTACCGAGGGTTCGAGCCAGTAGCGGCAGGATCTGTTCGCTGTGGGTCGAACCGTCGAGTGGTACGAGTATGCGCGGAAACCCACGCTCCGATGGAAGCGTCACCTCGGTGGGTGGCGGTTTGATCAGCATCACCGGAACGGCCGCCGAACGCACCACGCCGTCGGCGACGCTGCCCAGGATCATGCGTCCGCCGCTCCCACGCGCATGAGTGCACATCACGATGAGACTTGCGTTTACCTCGGCGGCACGTATGACGATCGCCTCGGCAGGATCGCCCCGCAGCACCTTCACGGCAACGGGGACCGTCCCCTGCAGTCGCGAAGCAATCTCTTCCAGATAGCGGCGCTCAACGCTGGGTGGTCCCGGGTCAGTGAACGGTCGGCTCTCCATGTCCTCCTTGATGGAGCGGCGAGGACGAACGCGCAGCAGCTCCAGACACGCATCGGTCTGCCGGGCGATCCCCAGTGCGGCGGGGATTGCATGTTCTGCGTAGATCGAGCCGTCGAGCGGCACGACAACGGTTGGTACTGGCATGATCGGGCTCCTGTTGCGTTGTGAGAGCCGGCGACGTGCTGCCTTCTCCGACAGGGAACGTAACTCGTTGAACCGCTCGCGTTTGTTTCGCCTGTAGTATGCCGCGCTGCACTCCAAGATGTCTGTCGGGGTAGCGCCCGCCGGTGGTCGCCGATTCCCTCACAACGGCCCTGGTGCAGCGCTGACTGCCGGTACCGGGATGGCACGTGACTGTCGGCGGTCGCGGTAGCGAAAGGTTGAGGCTGCCGTGGTAGACTGGCGGAATCAGCCCTGCCCTCACAGCGAGTCCTCTTCCGCCCTACTGCGTCCGGCTGTGCTCGCGGTATAGTGGCATGCGCGCTTCTCAACGCTGCACTGAGGAGAGGTCAACCATGGAGCCGCCCTTCACCGTCGAACAGTTCCTCGATTCCATCGCCAGGTACAATCAGGCGATCTGGCCTCTACACTTTGTATTTTACGCGATGGCCGCCGCTCTGGTGGCATTGGCCGTGCGAGCTTCACGGAGCCGGGATCGCTGGATAAGCGGTTCCCTGGGGTTCCTCTGGGCGTGGATGGGAATCGTTTACCATTGGGGCTTCTTCGCCCCTGTCAACAAGGCCGCGTATGTTTTCGGCGGCTTGTTCATTGTTCAGGCGATTGCCTTCATCGCTGCAGGCGTCCGCCGTCAGCGGCTGTCCTTCCGCTTTCAGGCGGATCAGTACGGGATTGTCGGAGTCGTGCTGATCGCCTATGCGCTGGTTCTCTATCCTGTCGTGGGTGCGCTGGCCGGGCATGCGTACCCGAATGGACCCACGTTTGGACTCCCATGTCCCACCACCATCGTCACTTTTGGCCTTCTGCTCTGGACTGATCGGAGAGTGCCTGTGTGGCTGCTGGTCATTCCGGCCCTCTGGTCCGTCGTGGGATTCACCGCAGCGCTCCTATTTGGCATTGTCGAGGATGTCGGACTCCTCGCCGCGGGCGTGGTGGGCACCAGCCTCATCCTGTTTCGGAACAGCCACCTGAACGTGACATGAGCGAAGTTGCGGTCTCCGCCTGACAAGATGACAGATACCCTGCTCTTCAGCACCCGCAGCATCCTGACAATGATCCACGGCGTCGTTCTTGGCGGCGGCGCGCTGATGGCGCTCGCCGCCGCGCTCTTTGGAATGGCTGCCATGCGCCCGGCCAGAGCCGCGGACCCCGTCACTCGCGACCAGGCGCGCTATGTCGGATGGCTCCTGGCCTTCGTTGTCGCCACGCTCTGGCTCACGGTACTCGTTGGCACTTACGTGAACTTCCCGGCCTATCGCGCCACTCCTCCTGACGGCTTCACCGATCTCAGCCAGTATCCGCGGTCGTTGCTCCAGTCGAATGCGCGTACCGCCTGGCTGCATTCGTTCGCCATGGAGATCAAGGAGCACATGCCGTGGATTGCCGCCATGCTGGCGACGGCGGTCGCATTCGTGACCGCCCGGTACCGTGCGCGGTTCCTCACTGACCGGAGAATGCGCGGGATGGCGTTTACCCTGGTCTTGATCTGCTTCGTCCTCGTTGCAATGGTGAGCCTGCTTGGCGTTCTCATCAACAAGGTTGCCCCACTCGAGTGATCATGGAGGAGCGCGCGGATGCGGATCACCGGTGATGCCAACCAGCAGGTCCCGAATGGACCATCGCTTGCCGCATTCCTGGCTGCGGGGATCGGCGCATTTGCGCTGGGTTTCGTCGTCGTACTCAATGAGGTCGGCTTGTTCAGCCCGCCCGCTCTCTATGCGCCGGCGGGTGGCGTCTCCACTCGCACAACCATCGCCGCGCTAGTTTGGCTGATTGCCTGGGTCGCGCTACACAATCGATGGAAGGAGCGCGACATCGCGCCTTGGCGCATACATGCGCTTGCTCTCGTGCTCACCGGCCTGGGCATCCTCCTGACCTTTCCGCCTCTTTGGACACTCATCGGCTGAAACGACTGCCCACACTCCAGTCTCGTGAAAGTCAGGCACGTCACGTGCGACGAAAATTCGCGTTCCGCTGGACTACCATGACCGCGCTTCACACCTCCCGGCAAACAGAGCTGCGCGCTCCGTTGCGCCGGGTTGGCGCATTCAACTGTGGCATATGGAGATGCACCGCGTGACGGAAAGAGTCAGCACCCCGCCGGCCACCGCCGTCCGGCAAGTGCACCCCGCGACCGCGGAAAGGCTCTTCGCCGGACCGGGAGAGATGCGCGCACTCTGCCGCGCCTTCGACTGGGCGTCAACGCCACTCGGCCCCGTGGAAGGGTGGTCGCAAAGCCTGCGAACCACCGCCACCACCGTGCTGGCCTCCAGAAATCCGATGTTCCTCTGGTGGGGTCCCGAGCTGGTCCAGATCTACAACGATGACTATCGCCCCAGCCTTGGCGGGGATGGCCGGCACCCGCAGGCGCTCGGCAAGCGCGCCGAAGACTTCTGGACGGACATCTGGGAGGCAATCAGTCCGCAGATCGAGCAGGTCATGACCACCGGCGAGCCAACCTGGCATGAGGACCAGTACCTCCCCATCGAGCGTAACGGAAGGCTCGAGGATGTCTGGTGGACCTACAGCTACAGCCCCGTATTGGATGACGATGGCTCGATCGGCGGAACGCTCGTCGTCTGTCAGGAGACCACGCTGCGCATCCTCGCCCAGCGCGAGCGCGAGCAGCTCCTGGCCGAAACGGCGAACGCCGAGCGGGCGCTTCGCGAGAGCGCGGCTCGGCTCAGGGCGATCTTCGACGGCACTTACGAGTACATCGGGTTGCTTGCATCGGACGGCACCCTGCTCGAGATGAACCGTGCCTCCCTCGAGTTTGGCGGCAACGCGCGCGAGGAACTGATCGGTCGACCTTTCTGGGACACGCCATGGTTCACGCCCACGCCCGGCGCGGCGGAGTTCGTGCGTGAGGCGGTCGCCCGAGCGGCGGCGGGCGAGTTCGTTAGATACGAAGCCGCGCTGCGTCGTCCCACTGGCGAGATGATGACGTTCGACATCTCCCTTCACCCTATCCGGAACGAACGCGGCCAGGTAGTGCTGATCGTGCCGGAGGGACGCGATGTCACCGAGCGCGAACGGGCCGAAGCGGCGAAGCGCGAAAGCGAAGCGCGGTACCGTACGCTATTCGAGTCACTGGACGAGGGGTTCTGTGTGATCGAGGTGCTCTTCGACGAGGAGGGCGTGCCGCGGGACTACCGCTTTCTGGAAGCGAATCCGGCGTTTGTAGAGCAGACGGGGCTCATCGATGCCATCGGGCGCACCGCGCGGGAGATGGTGCCGGATCTCGAGGCCCACTGGTTGGAGACGTACGCTGAGGTTGCGGTTACGGGCCAGCCGGTGCGCTTTCAGAACGGATCGGAGCCAATGGGCCGGTGGTTCGACGTTTACGCGTTCCGGGTTGACCGGCCGGAAGACCGTCGGGTCGCCATGCTGTTCACCGACATCACCGAAGCGAGGGCTGCCGAGCGGGAGCGAGATCGGCTCCTCACCGCCCTCGAGGTCGAGCGGGCCCGGCTTGCGGACGTGTTCCGGCAAGCGCCGGCTTTTCTGGCAGTGCTCCGTGGCCCTGACCTTGTGTTCGATCTGGTGAATGATGCCTACTACCAGCTGGTTGGCCACCGCGAACTGCTGGGCAGGGCCGTATTCGAAGCTCTTCCGGAGGTTCAGGACCAAGGCTTCAACGAGCTGCTCGAAGGTGTGTTGTCTACTGGTGAGGCTTTCGTCGGCCGGGAGCTCCCGCTTCTCGTCGCGCGCACTGCGGGGGCACCGCCAGAAGAGCGGTTCATCGACCTAACCTACCTCCCGCTGGTGGAGGGTGATGGCACGCGTTCTGGAATCATTGCGCATGGAACCGACGTCACGGAGCAGGTGCGCGCGCGCCGCGAGATCGAGCGACTGCTTGGCGAGAGCGAGCGGTCGCGCGCAGAAGCGGAGGCGGCCTGGGCCGAGGCGGAAGCGGCGAACCGGGCAAAGAGCGAGTTCCTGGCCGTCATGTCGCACGAGCTGCGAACGCCACTCAACGCCATCGGCGGCTACGCCGAGCTCATGGAGATGGGAATCCGGGGCGCTGTAACGAAGCAGCAGCAGGAAGATCTTCGGCGCATCCAGACGAGTCAGCGCCACCTCCTGGGGTTGATAAACGAGGTTCTGAACTACGCCAAGCTCGAGACCGGCATGGTGCAGTATGAGCTGGAGGCCGTTCGGATGCGCGAGGCGCTGACGGCCGCGGAGGCGCTTGTGGCGCCTCAGGCACGAGCCAAAGGGCTCACCCTCACGGTGGCCGATTGCCCGCAGGAACTCGCGGCGCGAGCGGATGCCGAGAAGTTGCGCCAGGTGCTCGTCAACCTTCTGTCGAACGCCGTGAAGTTCACCCCCGAGGGTGGTCGAATCGATATGTCGTGTTCCGTCGTCGGCGCGGAGGTGTCCATAACGGTGAGCGACACGGGGATAGGGATCGCGGAGGACAAGCTCTCGGCGATCTTCGACCCGTTCGTCCAGGTGCGTGCCGACCTTACGCGCAAGTATGAAGGTACGGGCCTGGGCCTGGCTATCAGCCGTGACCTGGCGCGAGGGATGGGCGGTGACCTGACGGCGGCGAGCGAGCTTGGCCTGGGGAGTACCTTTACCCTGGTCCTTCCTGCCGCGTAGTGGCACGGCCGTCGGTTCTGGGGCGGTCTCATGAGGCCGGGGCGGCGGGAAGCTGCGAGCAATCCAGCCGGCAGAGCTGGCTGGGGCGTCAGCCCGGGACTTGCAAAGGGCAGACCGATGGACAGATCTACGCCGCGGGGTGCACCGGGTACATGAGGACTCACATGAAGGCGATTGATTCTGCTGCGGCATTGCCGAACGGCGTACAGAAGGCGGCCAGATCTGCTGCGAATGGTGATGGGCGGAGTTGCCACGCTCATGTCGTCCGCTTCTACGAGAGCGATGACTTCCTGGCTGGGGAGGTTGCGTCGTTCGTGGCCGCCGGGCTCAACGGCCGAGATCGGAGCGTCATCATTGCCACCGCCGAGCACTGTGACGCCTTCGCGGGCCGGCTCGGGTCGCTCGGCTTTGACGTTGACGCTGCGAGGCGCGCGGGAAGGCTCCGAATGCTCGACGCTCGCGAGCTACTCCCGTCAATCATGGCCGCCGATGTCCCGGACGAGGAGCGATTCCGCGCGGTCATCGGCGGAGTGCTCGAGCAGGCGATCGGCGGAGAGGCGTCGGACGCCCTGCTCGTTTACGGAGAGTTGGTCGACCTGCTCTGGAAGGAGGGTAACGCGGCGGGCGCCATCAAGCTCGAGGAGATGTGGAACCGGCTCGCGGAGAAGTACAGCTTCAAGCTGCTGTGCGGCTACGCGATGGAGAACTTTCCCAGTGCCGCGGACACGGGGCAGTTCCAGCAGATCTGCCGCCTGCACTCGCACGTCCTTCCCACCGAGCGCTTTGCCGCTGCCGATGAGGCAGGACTGAGCGTCGAGATCAGCGTTCTACAGCAGCGCGCGCGAGCGCTCGAGACGGAGCTCGAGCATCGGGGGCGGATGGAGAAGCGCCTGAGAGACTCGCTTGCCGAGCGACGAGTTGCCGAGCGCGCGCTCCAGGATAGCGAGCGCAAGCTGCGAGACTTCCTCGAGGGCGCTGCCGAGGGCATTCATCTGGTCGGCCCCAATGGCATCATCATGTGGGCTAATCAGGCCGAGCTGGACATGCTCGGATATGCATCGGAGGAGTACATCGGACATCACATCGCCGATTTCCACGTGGACCGGCCAGTGATCGATGATCTGCTCGCACGCCTGTCGCGGGGCGAGACGCTGCGAGAGCAGGCAGCGCGCATGCGGCATCGCGATGGCTCCGTGCGTTACGTGCAGATCAACTCCAACGTTCAGTGGGACGCCGGCAAGTTCGTGAATACCCGGTGCTTCACGCGCGACATCACGCCATTGAAGGAAGCCGAAACGGAGCGCGAGCTGCTCCTGGTGGAGAGCGAGCGGGCGCGTCGAGAGGCGGAGGCGGCGTGGGCCGAGGCCCAGGCGGCGAACCGCGCCAAGAACGAGTTTCTGGCCGTCATGTCTCACGAGCTTCGAACGCCGCTGAACGCGATCGGCGGATACGCGGAGCTGATCGAGATCGGCGTGCGCGGACCCGTTACGCCCGAGCAGCGCGACGATCTGCGCCGTATTCAGACCAGCCAGCGCCACCTTCTGGGGTTGATCAACGAGGTGCTGAACTATGCCCGGCTCGAGAGCGGCAGCGTCGCATACGACCTGTGCAGCGTTTCCGTGCGCCAGGCACTGGCCGAGGCGGAGGCACTGGTTGCACCGCAAGCGCGAGCGAAGGGACTTTCTCTCGCGATCACCGACGACTCGCGCGACGTGGAGGCGCTCGCCGACCCGGAAAAGCTGCGTCAGGTGCTGGTGAACCTTCTGTCGAACGCCGTCAAATTCACCGAGCGTGGCGGGCGACTCGAGCTATCGTGTGCCGGCGAGCAGGACGTCGTGAGGGTGCAGGTGCGCGACACGGGCATCGGTATCCCGGCCGACAAGCTCGAGGCGATCTTCGACCCGTTCGTCCAGGTGCGCGCCGACTTCACCCGTCCGCACGAGGGCACCGGGCTCGGATTGGCGATCAGCCGCGACTTGGCGCGCGGCATGGGGGGCGAGCTGAAGGCAACCAGCAAGGTGGGCGTCGGCAGTACATTCACCCTGGTTCTGCCACGTGCCTAGCCTCTGCTCCCGCATGTTCAGCGCTGCGGTTACCGCATTCGAAGAGAGTGAGTGCGGCGGACGGCGTAGCCACTGCAGCTCGCCCGCGTCGCCTCGCTCCTGAAGACACGTCGCATGATGAGGTCCAAGCCGGATCCGCTCGACTCCACGGAATCGCAACCGGAGCGCGATGCAGCAGCGTTCGTCCGAGCCGATGGGCGTAGCGCAGCCGTGCTCGAGGCGTCGGAGCTCTACGCGCTGCTTGTGGAGAGTGCGCAGGACTACGCCATCTTCGCTCTCGACCCCTCTGGAGTAGTCCTGAGCTGGAACAAGGGCGCGCAGCGCATCAAGGGATATACAGCCGCGGAGATCATCGGAAAGCACTTTTCGGTTTTCTATCCGCCCGAGGACCTCGCGCGCGGCAAGACGGTTATGGAGCTGGAAGTCGCATCGAGTGAGGGACGCTTCGAGGACGAGGGTTGGCGACTCCGGAAGGACGGCACCCGCTTCTGGGCGAATGTCATCATAACCGCATTGCGCGCTCCAGGCGGTGAGGTGCTGGGATTCGCCAAGGTGACTCGGGATCTGACCGAGCGCCGTGCGGCCGAGGAACGAGTCCTCGCGGATGCGACGCGCCTCGCTGCCGCCGAGGCAGCCAGCAGGACGAAGTCCGATTTCCTCGCCACGCTGAGTCATGAGCTGCGCACGCCGCTGAACGCAATTGGCGGCTATGCGGAGCTGCTGGAGATGGGTGTTGCCGGCCCGATCAGCGCGCAGCAGCGCGAGTACCTCGCACGAATAAGCAGCAGCCAGCAGCATCTCCTTCGGATCATCAGCGACCTGCTGGACTACAGCCGGTTCGAGGCCGGACAGATGACGTATGAGGTGCGGGAGGTACCGCTCCATCCGGTGACCGAGCGCGCGCTCGCGGTCGTGATTCCACAGGCGGCCAAGAAAGGCCTCGAGCTGGCACATGGACCCTGCGCGACCGGCGTGGTTGCATTGGCGGACGAACCCAGGGTTGAGCAGATCCTGCTCAACCTGCTCTCCAACGCCGTGAAGTTCACACCTCGTGGCGGGAAGGTGACGATCCGTTGCAGCAGTTCTGGTGATCGCGTCGCTATTGAAGTCGGTGACACCGGTCCCGGGATCGCTGGCGAGCAAATGTCTGTGATCTTCGAGCCATTCGTGCAACTCGGGCGCGATCGCGCCAACATGGTCGAAGGCACGGGACTTGGCCTGCCGATCAGTCGCGTACTCGCGCGCGGCATGGGTGGCGAGATCCTCGTCGCCAGCACGCCCGGTCGGGGCAGTCTATTCACCCTCGTGCTTCGGAAGGGCTAAGACGTACGGCGTGCGATTCGCCCCTTCTGCGTCTCGTCAATGCGCGGTGTCGCGGTGTCTCTGCCTCTTACACCACTTCGGGCCGCAGGCGTCCCTTATGGTTTGCCGATGTTGGACATCTCTGGCGCTGGTCAGCCTGTAGCATCACCGTCGGGGAACGCGCAGGAGATTCATGATCATCATCGTGATGGGAGTGGCCGGAGCGGGGAAGACGCTTATAGGCACGATGCTGGCCGAGGCGCTGCGCTGTTCCTTTCTCGACGCCGATACGCTGCACCCCGAGACGAACGTTCAGGAGATGAGTCGCGGTGTTCCGCTGACGGATGTCGTTCGGGCTCCGTGGCTCGCATCCATACATGCAGCGTTGAGCGATGCGTTCAGCCGCGGCGAGAGCATTGTCGTCGCCTGCTCGGCGCTCAAGCGATCGTATCGACGGATTCTCGCTGGTGATCTGCCGGTGACATGGGTGTATCTCAAGGGAGCCGAGGATCTCATCCTTATGCGCCTGCAGCAGCGGGTGGACCACTTTTTCAGGGCCGACCTTCTCGCCAGCCAAGTGGAGGAGCTGGAGGAACCTGCCGGTGCCATCGTTGCCGATGTATCCAGGCCGCCTAGCGTGATAGTGGAACGGATCCTGTCCGAGCTGCGCGTGAACCCCGACGTGCGCGTCTCAACCGATGGAAGCGAGTTGAGCTTTCATGCAGCAGAGGCCGCGGTCGAAGTGATCGGCAACGCTGTAGCAGGGACAGGAAGGTGCTCCGTGGTATTGTCGGGCGGCAGTACTCCGCGCATCCTCCACCGCCTGCTGGCGTCGCGGTTCAGGGAGCAGATCCCGTGGTCACAGCTTCACCTGTTCTGGGGTGACGAGCGCTACGTGCCGCATGACGATGCACTCAGCAACTACCGCATGGCGAAGGAAACGCTCCTCGATCAAGTGCCCTGTCCGGCTGACAATATCCATCCGATGCCCACTCACCTGGAAGATCCCGACGCGGCGGCGCGAGAATACGAAGCCGTACTGAGGAGCTATTTCGATGGCGGACGCCCGCAGGGAGATCCGCGCTTCGACCTGGTGTTCCTTGGGCTGGGCGACGACGGCCACACGGCGTCCCTCTTCCCAGGCTCATCGGCGCTGAAGGAAAGCGTGCGCTGGGTGCTTCCCGTGACGACTCCCGCAGAACCGCCGTTGCGCCTCACACTCACCCTGGCATTGCTGACTCGATCGGCGAACACGTACTTCCTCGTGACCGGCCAAGGCAAGGCGCGGGAGGTGGGCAGAGTCCTCACGGGAAGCGCCGATCCGGGCATCTATCCGGCGGCCGCAATCCAGCTCGGTGAGGGAAAGGTGATCTGGTGGTTGGATCCTGGCGCAGCCACTCGCACGGTCTCCGGAGCGGGCTGAACGAGGATGATGCTACAAGGGAGACCGCAATCTGGAATTCGCGGACGTACTCGGCTGTACCATCATTTCGGGTCGGACGAATCAAGGGGGTCAGAGAATCAAGGGTCAATGGGGCGTCAAGGGGGTCAGAGTCGTTGAAACACGTTTCAACGACTCTGACCCCCTTGACCCTTGATTCGACTCGGACGAACTCACACGATAGCGTGCCACCCGTGGCGATACGGCTGCGCGCGAGGAGGAATGATGCAGCTTGGCTTGATCGGGCTGGGGAGGATGGGGGCCGGCCTTGCAGCGCGGCTCAGCGAAGGAGGCCACAGCATTGCCGGCTTCGACCTGTCACGGGACCTCGTCGACAGGCTCGTTCAGGCTGGCGCCAAGGGAGCGCAGTCACTGGACGATCTCGTAGCGCAGCTCGCGGCGCCGCGGGCGGTGTGGGTCATCGTGCCGCACGGTACGCCGACCCGGAGTACGATCGACGAGCTGCTGCCGCTGCTCTCACCCGGGGACGTCGTGATTGACGGAGGCAACTCCCACTACCCCGACGCAGTCGAGCATGGCAGGCGGTGCCAGGAGCTCCGCATGCACTTTCTGGACGTGGGCGTAAGTGGTGGCGTATGGGGTGCCAGCGAAGGCTTCAACCTGATGATCGGCGGACCGAGGGAAGCGTTCGAGCGTCTCGAGCCGCTTTTCCGGACGATCGCTCCGCCGGGCGGCTACGCGCACGTCGGGCCCAATGGCGCCGGCCACTTCGTCAAGATGATTCACAACGCCATCGAGTATGGGATGCTGCAGGCCATGGGCGAAGGCTTCGAGTGTCTCCGGAGCTCCGAATTCGATCTGGATCTGGCGCAGATCGCAGGGTTGTGGCAGAACGGTTCGGTGGTGCGTTCATGGCTGCTGGGCCTGCTAAGTCGTGCGCTCCAGGAGGAAGGCAATGCGCTCGAGCGCATCGGTGCTCATGTAGACGATTCGGGCACTGGTCGCTGGGCAGTCGAGTACGCGTTGGCGCAGGGTATTCCCGTTCCCGCCATCAGCATCTCACTGTACGATCGGTTCGATTCGCGCGTGTCAAAACGATTCGCGCATCAGGTGATTGCCGCCTTGCGCAAGCAGTTCGGCGGGCATGCGATCACGGAGGCGTGAGCATGAGCACCACGGTGTCCATTACGAAACGTCAGGCCGTGGAGGCTGAAGTTCGGGGCATCCGCCGCGGGGCACCGGCAGATCCCTGCGTGATCGTGATTTTTGGTGCCAGCGGCGACCTGGCTCGCCGCGAGCTCATCCCGTCGTTGTTCGAGCTATACCGCAAGCATCTCCTTCCCGAGCCTTTTGCAATCATCTGCGTGGCTCCGCGCCAGTGGACCACCGAGCAGCTGCGGGAGCGGATGCATCGAGCCGTGCTGGAGCATTGCGCGGGTGAGGCAGAGCAATGGGGCTCGTTCGCGGAGCGGTTGAGCTTCGTGCAAGGTGATGCGATGTCACCTCCCGGTGGCGACTACGCGGCCCTGGCCGATGCGGTCGAGCGGAACAGGTCACTGTTCGGCATACCGGACAACGTACTGTTTCACCTTGCAGTGCCGCCGGCGTTGTTCGGAACGATTGCCGACCGGCTCGGCGCCTCTGGTCTGTCGGCTGGTGGACAGGGGTGGCGTCGGTTGGTCATCGAGAAGCCATTCGGAAAGGATCGCGCCAGCGCCCAGCTGCTCGACCGCCGGCTCCGCGATGTGTTCGGCGAGGCGCAGATCTACCGGGTCGATCATTTTCTCGGCAAGGAGACGGTGCAGAACATGCTCGTCTTCCGCTTCGGCAACCCGGGCTACGAACCGGTGTGGAACCGGAACTACATCGACCACGTGCAGATCACCGTCGCCGAGGACGTCGGCATCGGCACGCGCGCCAACTTCTACGAGCAGACAGGGGTGGTGCGCGACATGATCCAGAACCACCTGCTTCAGCTGTTGTGCATGACCGCCATGGAACCCCCGGTCAACTATGACGCCGGATCGCTGCGCGACGAGACGGTGAAGGTGCTGGAGGCAGTCAATGTGGTGCCCGTCGACCTGCACGGTGGGGCCGCGCGAGGTCAGTATGGGGCGGGTACCGCAGAAGGCACAGCGGTTGGCGGTTACCGTGAGGAGGACGGCGTGCCCGACGACTCCACCACCGCCACCTTTGCCGCTATCAAGCTCACTCTCGATAACTGGCGGTGGGCTGGCGTCCCCTTCTATCTGAGAACCGGCAAGCGGCTCGCGCGCAAGGTCACGGAGGTGGCCATCCAATTCAAGCCGACTCCCCACTTCATGTTCCCAGCGGAGGGCGGCCAGCCGAAGCACCAGAGCATGCTCGTGTTCGAGGTGCAGCCCAATGAGGGCATCATGCAGACACTGGCAGCCAAGCAGCCGGGACCGGATCTCGCCGTACGCACGGTAACGATGGATTTCGACTACGCCGAGGCATTCGGCGTTACGGAGCCGCCGCGCGCGTACGCCTGGCTTCTGCTCGACGCGATGCGAGGAGATCAGACGCTGTTCGCCCGTGCGGACTGGATCGACAAGGCGTGGCAGATCGTGGATCCCATCGTGGAGTGCTGGGCTTCAGACACACCGCGGGACTTCCCCAACTACGCGGCGGGCAGTGCGGGTCCGGTCTCGGCTGACGAGCTCATGCAACGGGACGGACGCGCGTGGAGAGCGTTGAAGATATCGGCCATGGTGCCGCCACCGCCCGACTGGGCGTAGGGCGCCGCCAACTCCGGCAAGACATGCAACTCACCACGTACATCGCACTCCTCCGCGGCATCAACGTCGGCACTGCCAACAAGCTGCCAATGGTTCGGCTCCGCTCGCTGTGCGCCGACCTCGGGTGGGCAGACGTTCAGACCTGCATCCAGAGCGGCAATATCGTCTTCCGCGCGCGTGCAGTACGGCGGCGTCTCGAGGAACGGATCGAGCAGGCGATCGCCGAGCAGCTTGGCCTGAGGATTCCGGTGATAGTACGCGCCGCGGCAGACTGGCCGTCATACATCGAAGGCAATCCATTCATCGAGGCGTGCGAGCGGGAGCCGAACCTGGTCATGCTCGCTCTCTCCAAGGCGCCACCGAACCCCGGATCCGAGGACGCTCTCCAGGAGCGCGCGCGCAACGGCGAGCGGGTAGCCCTGGTTGGCGACGCTCTCTGGATCCATTATGTCGGGGGGGCGTCCAACTCGAAGCTTTTTCCGGGTTCACTTGATCGGATCGTCGGCTCGCCCGTAACCACACGCAACTGGCGCACGGTGCTCAAGCTTCAAACCTTGGCGCAGGCCCACTGACTGGTTGCCGGCGGCCGCGCCGGGTTGACCTCCGGTCGTATGCTTCGACATTCAGGAAACTGACAACGCATGAAGAAGAACACTTCCGACTCCGACTGGGGATATTCCACCCGCGCCGTCTGGGGCGGGGAAGATGACAACGCCCCTCACGGCGTGACCATTCCGCCGATCTTCCTCGGCGTCACGTTTGGCTACGATGACCTCGATGAATGGCAGGCGGCCGGCACCGGCGCGCGACCGGGCTACATCTATTCACGCAACACGAACCCGACCGTGGAAGCGTTCGAGGCGAAGATGCGCGTACTCGAGCGGGCCGAGGCGGTCACCAGCTTCGCAACCGGAATGGCGGCCATCAGCAACACACTTTGGGCGCTGCTGGCGCCGGGAAGGCGCGTCGTCTCCATTCGTGACACGTACGGCGGCACGAGCAAGATCTTCATCGAGTACCTGCCCAGGTTCGGCGTCGACGTTGCACTGTGTGATACGGGCGATCACGAGGCCATCGAGCGCGAGATCGCGCGCGGCTGTGATGTGCTGTACCTGGAGACACCCACCAATCCGACGCTCAAGGTGCTGGACATCGCGCGGCTCGCCGCGGCGGCTCGTTCGGTTGGCGGTACCACGGTGGTCGACAACACCTTCGCCACGCCCGTCAATCAGCGGCCGCTGGAGCTCGGCGCCAACCTGGTCGTATACAGCGCTACGAAGTATCTCGGCGGCCACTCGGACGCCATGGGAGGCGTCGTGTGCGGTGACCGCGAGCGAGTCCGCTCGATCTTCCACTATCGCGAGATCAACGGCGCGTCGCTCGACGCGATGTCCGCGTATCTGCTGATGCGCGGACTCAAGACGCTCGAGCTCCGCGTGCTCCGGCAGAACGAGAACGCGATGCGCGTCGCTCGCTTCCTTGCCGATCATTCGCTGGTGGAGGCGGTATACTACCCGGGGTTGGAGACACACCCACACCACGAAATCGCCAGGAGGCAGATGACGGGCTTCGGCGGAGTGCTGAGCTTCTCGCTGTCGGGTGGTTTCGAGGCGGTGCGACAGTTCCTCGGCGGGCTGCAACTGGCCCACCGTGCGGCAAGCCTGGGCTCCGTCGGTACGCTGGTGGGACCACCAAGCGTGACCAGCCACGTGGAGCTGACCCTGGAGGAGCGCGCCGCCGCCGGCATTCCGGAGTCGCTTGTGCGCTACTCGGTAGGCATCGAGAACGCCGACGATCTGATCGCCGATCTGGGTCAGGCGCTGATGAGAATCGCCGCGGGCGTAGGAGAAGTCCCCGCCGGCACGTGAACGGGCTCGAGCGCCGCGTCATTGACGCGGTCGACATGGGCGCGCTAATGGAGTGCCTCGCAGATCTGATCGCCTTCAGGAGCGAGGGCGGTAGCGAGTCGCCCGTCCAGGAACATGTCGCGGATCTCATGACATCGCTCGGGATGGAGGTCGACCGCTGGGAGATCGATCTCGATAGTCTTCGGCGGCATCCCGCATACACCGCGGAGATCGAGCGCGAGCATGCGCTCGGCGTCGTCGGACGAATGGGTAGCGGAAACGGGCGGACGCTCGTCCTCAACGGTCACGTTGATGTGGTGCCCGCGGGCGACCCCAAGCTCTGGACCGTTCCGCCCTGGCAGGCGACCGTCCGCGATGGCCGCGTCCACGGACGCGGGTCGGCCGACATGAAGGGTGGGCTCTGCTGCGCGCTGTTCGCAATGCGCGCGGTCAGGGAAGCCGGGGGCGACCTCGGCGGAACGGTGCTGATCCAGAGCGTCGTCGGCGAGGAGGACGGTGGCGCCGGCACGCTTGCCGCCATCGAGCGCGGCCATGTCGGCGACGCGGCGATAGTGCTCGAACCCACCGAGCTGATGGTCGCTCCCGCGCAGGCAGGTGCTCTCAACTTCCGCCTGACCGTGCCCGGAAAGGCCGCGCACGGTGCATTTCGGGGCGAGGGTGTTAGCCCTCTCGATCACTTCCTGCCGCTCCATGCGGCAATGCGAGAGTTCGAGTCGATGCGAAACACGAATGTCACCGACTCGCTCTTCGCGCATTACGACATTCCGTACGCGTTATGCATTGGAACGGTTCGCTCCGGAATCTGGGCCTCGACGGTAGCGGAGTCGCTCGTCTGCGAGGGCCGTCTCGGAATCGCCGTGCACGAGGAACCGGCGAAGCTGCGTCGCGCGTTTGCGAGCACCATCGAGGCGGCCGCGCGCACCGACGAATGGCTGCGGGATCACCCGCCGATCCTCCAATGGTGGGGCGCGCAATTCGAGGCAGTCGCCATTGCCACTGACCACCCGATAGTCACGACTCTCGCGTCGGCCCACCGTGCAGTGACAGGTGACGAGCCGATTCTTCGGGGCATGCCGTACGGGGCCGACATGCGACTGCTCGTGAAGCAGGGACGCACGCCTGCGGTGCTCTATGGACCCGGCGACGTGCGGCGCGCTCATGCGCCTGACGAGTTCGTTCCGATTGCAGAACTGGAGACTGCCACCAAGACGCTGGCGCTCACGGTGGTCAGATTCTGCGAAGCGCGCGGGTGAGGCGCCGCTCCGGAAGTCGGAGCGGCGTCCGCGATGACGTTACCCGCGTGTCCGCCGGCGAGCCAGTGAGCTGAGCACCTTCCGCCAGCCGCGTCGCCTTCGGGCGACGTGTGACGGCTGCAGGTGGATCGCCGGTGCGACGGGTCGGCTGCCGCGCACTTTCTGTTCGGGCCTGTCAGGCCTCGGTTTGGCGCGGAGGGCGAATGAGCCGGAGGGGCGAAGGGGAAGGGGCATTATGGGATCCGATCAGTCGCCCGACGGAGCCGGGCTGTCGGCGCGCGCGATCGTACGTCGCGAGGTCCACGCCACGGCGCCGACCACCAGGATGTTGGCCGCAATGACGGGTGGCGCTGGAATGAGCACTCCGTAGACGATCCACACCATGGCTCCAAGCATCTGAACGCGCCGCATGGTTTCGGGTCGCTTGCAGAAGTACGAGCTGATGAACACCGCTGTCGCCAACCAGCCAACAAGATCGACCATTCTCTCACGCTCCCGCGGAAACTGTCATGTCGCTGACGACCTGCCGCGAGTCGCGGACCGTGATCCGGTCGGTGCGAGCACGCTCCCACTCATGCAGCGTCAAGCGGTAAGACTCGAACAGCGCGCGAATCTCCGCGGGTTGACGACCCACGATCTGATCCAGCACAGGCACGAGGATGCTGAACGCGTAGTCGCTGAGCACAGTCCTCTTCGCGATGCAGGCGAGGTGGCGGTTCTCCGACACCGCGATCGTGAAGCCTTCGCGGTTGTTGACGTGCAGCATCACGTGCAGATCGGAGCTTCCATCTCCTACGTAGATCGTGCGGTCGGGCCCGATGCCAAGTCGCGCCTCCAGCTCCTCGATCACCGCCACCTTGCCATAGCCGGCCGGCACGCGCCGGATCGCGCGTACCTCGCCTTCCTCGTCGTAGTCGAACTCGGTACCGAAGACGTGCTCGGCATCCACGATGCCAGCGAGCGCAGACTGCACCAGCTCGCGAGGCGCCGCCGAGATCACAAAGAATGAGAAGCGGAACTCGTCGAGCCCGCGCTCCAGGAACTGGACCAGCGCCGGCAGGCCCTGCTTGAGCCTCACGTGCCTTCCAGCCTCTTGCAGGTGCTCCCGCCTCACGCCGCGAAACTCCGGGTCGTGGCGGATGAGGTACGCCAGCTCGCCGCCCTGCTGGACGAGGTTGCTGCGCGCCAGCCCGTCGACCTTTTCCTGGAAATCGCTAGCGCCGATCAACTCGCTGAGGACCACTCCCGAATCGTTGAAGCTGAGGGTCTGGTCGAAGTCCGACGCGAGCAGGAAGTGCCTGGGCAACACCGTTGCAGAGCTCATGATCCGCTCCAGTCCAAACTGATATAACAACTATAACCCGCCTCAAAGATAGCTGCCCTACCAGATCGGCGTCAAGTGCCCCCGTGCGGGCCAACCATTCGCCCGGCCGACGCCCAGCTTAGCTGGCGGGAAGAAAAGGCTCCTTGCGGACTTGCCAAGGCTGTTATAACATATATACGATGCGAAAGAACCTGCCTAAACACGTATTGGTCCATCGCGCGCTCGAGCAGGACATCCGCGCCGGTCGCTGGAAGGACGGCGACCGCCTGCCGAGCGAGGCGGAGCTGGTCAAGACCTTCGGCGCTTCGCGCATCACGGTCGGGAGAGCCGTTCGCGACCTCCAGCGCGCCGGACTGGTCGAACGGCGGCCGGGCTCCGGAACGTACGTCAGAACCAGGAGGCCCGCGGCCGGCGGCCACTCGTTCGGATTGCTCATCCCGGACCTGGGTGAGACGGAGATCTTCGAACCGATCTGCCAGGGAATGATGGCGTCGCCGCGCGCCCGGGAGCACGCCCTCGTCTGGGGAAGCTTCAGCGGCGCAGGCGCGGGTGCGACCGTCGGAGAGTCCAAGGCCGACCGGGCGTGGCAGCTCTGCCTTCACTACATACAGCGAAAGGTCTCTGGCGTTTTTTTCGCGCCGCTCGAGTTCGCGCCCGGCAAGGACGAGGTGAACCTCCGCATCGTGCAGGCGCTCGACGACGCGCGCATCCCCGTCGTGCTTCTGGACAGGACGGTCGTACCGTATCCCGAAAGCGGTCGACACGACATCGTCGGCATCGACAACCGCCGCGCTGGCTACCTGATCACCGAGCACCTGCTGCGGCTGGACTGTCGTCGAATTGCCTTCCTGGGAGTCGAGCATGCCGCGCCCACGGTCGACGCGCGCGAAGCTGGCTACCGCGAGGCGCTCTATCGCTGGGACGCCACACCACAGCGGGCGCTCGCCTTGCGCTTCGACCCCGGTGACGCGTCCCGGCTGCGCGCCCTGATGACCGCGCAGCGTCCCGACGGCATCGTTTGCGCAAACGACCGCACCGCCGGTCGCGTCATGCACACCCTGCTTGGGCTTGGGTACGCCGTTCCGGACGAGGTGCGAATCGTCGGCATCGACGACCTGGAATACGCCGAGCTGCTCCCCGTCCCGCTGACCACCCTCCGTCAGCCGACCCGTGAAATTGGAGCAGTGGCACTGGCGGCGATGCTCGACCGCGTGTCGCAGGAGGAGCTGCCGCCGCGCGACATCCTGCTGCATGGCGAGCTCATCGTGCGGAGATCCTGCGGGAGCTGACTTCCTGGTCGGAATCCGGGAGATGATCCAAATGAACTGCGTTTCCTGCCTACTGTGCAGGCTCCATCCGGCCGAGTCGCACCTTCCCAACTGGTTCTCACCCGGAGATCGACATGCAACAGCCCACCATTAATTGGAGTCTGGCGGCCGTGGCCGCGAGCGCCGCCGCCATCGGCCTGATCGCCGCCTGCTCGGGCGGTCCGGAGACGTCGACTTCCTCGTTACAGCCGGTCGACCCGCACACCGCGCATGCCCGCGTCAACAACGGCGAATTGACGGCCGCGCAGCTGCGCGCCGTCGCGCAGGTGCGGAACGCCACGGCACGCTTTCACGACATCGAGATCGCGAAGGCCGCCGGGTACGACGTTCAGTATCCGGAAGGGTGTGCCGTGTCGCCGTCTGGCGAGGGCGCGCAGGCGTTTCACTACCTCAATCCCGACCTCGTGGACGAGAATGTAGAGCTGTTGCGTCCCGAGCTGCTCATGTATGAGCCCGGTCCCAACGGAAAGCTCAAGTTCATCGGTGTCGACTACGTCGTCCCGCTCGGTGCGTCCGCGGAGCCGCCGACGCTCCTGGGCGTTCCTTTCATGCCCATCGAAGAGCTGGGCGTGTGGGCGTTGCACATCTGGGCATGGCGTCCCAATCCGAGCGGGATGTTCGCCCCGTGGAACCCGAAGGTGAGCTGCGCGCACGCGCAATAGGCGCCGCGCGGAACGCCTGGAGCCAACGCCGCTTGACAGACGTTCCGCCCCAAGTTTACACTTGTTAACATGCGACAGACCGGGAGCGGACGAGGGACCCGCGTGGAGCGCGGCCGGGGCCGCGGAGCGCGTGCGGCGCCCAGGCGCAGAACCGGCGGAAGGGACCGGATCCTCGCCGCCACCCGATCACTCTACCTGCGGCATGGCGAGGATCACATCACCATGCGGCGCGTCGCAGCCGAGGTCGGGATCACGGCCACGGCTCTTTACCGGCATTTCGAGAGCAAGGAGGCACTCATCGCCGAGATCGTCGACGATGGCTTCAGGGTCTTCAAGAGCTATCAGGATTCAGCGCTCGCGGGCGCGTCACCGGCAGAGCGACTGCGGCTGGGCGGTGCCGCGTATCTGCGCTTCGCGCTCGAGCAGACGGAGATCTATTCCACCATTTTCGTGCGCCGCCCCACGTTGGCGAGACGGCGGCCCGACGCTCGCAAGGCCGAAACGTTCCGATTCCTCGTCGATCGCGTGGAGGAGTGCCTCGAAGCCGGCATCCTGGCCCCCGGTGACGCCGAGCAGATCGCGCTTACGATCTGGGCACACGTGCATGGCCTGATCTCCCTTCGCATAGCCGGAGCAATTCGGGATGACGAAGCGGCGTTCCGCCAAACCTATGATGAGTCGATTAGTCGACTCTTTCGCGGCCTCGCGAGACGCCGCTGAGAAAGAGGTGCAGAGGATGTTCACGGCTGATGCTCTTTTCCGGACATTCACGCTCGGCGTGTTGCTCTGGACGGCGGCTTGCGCCAGGCCGAACGCGGCCGCTCGTCAGTCACCAGAATCGGAACCGGCGGCGGACCTTTCAGGCTTGCATCTTCCGGATCCGAGAGCGCCACACAGATCCGAATCGGATCTCGCGCGCCGGGCCTCCGCTGCATTCCGCCAGGCGCTGCTCGCCGGACGGTACGAGGCTCTTCCAGGGATTACACGCCTGCTCAGCGCGGCCTATCTCGAGAATCCGCACGATCCGGAAATCGCGCTGTTGCTTGCCCATGCTCACCTCTGGAGGATCTCTGAGCGGGCGAGACTCGACACGCCCGATCCGTCGATCACCGACCACCTGATCCTCGCCGAGCGATACTTTGAGCAGGCGTACCGGCTAAGTCCCGAGGATCACCGGATCATCGGGTGGCTGGGCACCGTGCGGCTGTCACTTGGCAGGTTGCATCAGGATGAGGCGCTGGAACGGCAGGGCCATCGCCTGCTCCAGGAGGCGGTGAGGCGCTACCCGCAGTTCAACCACTTCACCGCGGGCTACGTCCTCGGTGGTTATCCTCGTGATCACGCATGGTATCGCGAAGCGCTCGACCACATGCAGCGAAATATCGGGCACTGCAGCGGCGTACGCTCCGGTGAGATTACGGCAGATCGCTCCATCTACGATCTCGCCGCTCGAGCGGATGATGCATGCGCCAACAGCGCGAGCGTGCCGCACAATTTCGAAGGTTTTCTGATGAGCATGGGCGACATGCTGATGAAGGCCGGTGACCCGCGCCTTGCGCAGGCGTTCTACGTGCGGGCGCGCGAAGCCCCCGCCTACGGATCGTGGCCATATCGCGAGCTGCTGGAGCGGAGAATTGCGCAGGCCGGTTCGGCGGCAGCGGGTGCCCCGGGTGATCGCCTCGAGATGATGTCCGGCTCGGCGTACTCGTGCACCGCGTGTCACGCTCGGAGTTCGGCAGTCTCCCCGTAACCGGACTGGCGAGGCAGCACGAGGGGGGCGCGTGCCGCATTCCGCGCGAGCGAACCACTTCCACCTGAAGCCGAGCAGCACGGCGAGTCCCAGCAGGACGACAGACCAGCGTCGCCTGCTGAGCTGGCGCGACCTAAGCGGTCAGAGGTATCGGAACAACGGCGGGAAGACGATCACGACGATCGCCGCCCACACCGCGTAGACGGGGAGGTAATCCGTCTGCCACCGCTCGAGGGCCGCGAACGATCCACGTCTTCTCAGAAAACGGATGTAGAGCACGGCGGACCACGCCAGGTTCACCAGAAGAATGACGTTCACGGCCAGCGCCGCGACGCGGTTCGGGCTGAAGCCGAACTCGGTGATGCGCGCGGCGATCGCCCACAGCG